>DATBHO010000117.1:0-26545 GCA_036557405.1 Nitrososphaeraceae archaeon | reverse complement strand
TGTTAACCTTTTCGAAATTACATCCTCGGAACTCATTGATAAAGTAATCTATCTCATTCAGGGCAAAATTAGACCTGATTACGAAGGAATTGAAATGGGAATAGCTGAAAAAATGATTATTCGAATAATATCGCAAATTTCAAATATTTCAAGCGATGAAGTTCAACACAAATATCGTGAAATAGGAGATTTGGGAAGCGTTGCAGAAACAATTTTGAGAACCAAAGTACAGAAAACGCTGTTTAGTGATGAGGTTACTATCGAAAGGATTTACTTAGTTTTCGACAGGATATCAAAAACTACTGGTAAGGGATCTCAGGAAATAAAATTGAAATTGTTGGCAAGTCTTTTTAATGATTCATCGCCGGAAGAATGCAAATATATTATCAGGTTTGCCTTAGGTACATTACGTCTTGGAATAGCTGATAGTACGATAATGGATGCATTAGCATTAGCGTATACAGAGGATAAAAAAAATAGAAAAATTTTAGAAAGTGCTTATAATGTTTCTAGCGATTTGGGAAGGGTTTCCAAGATTTTATCAACAGATGGCCTAGACGCAGTGTCTACGATTAAGATTCAATTATTCATACCTATTCGGCCAATGCTTGCAGAAAGAGTTAAAACAAGTAAAGATGCGCTCGATAAGGTTTCCGGTAGAGGTGCGGTAGAATATAAGCTCGATGGTGAGAGAGTGCAAATTCATAGGAAAGATATGGAGGTGCAGATATTTTCAAGGAGCCTTGAAAACATATCTCACTATTATCCTGATGTCGCAGATGCCTCAAGAAGCATTGCCTTAGGGGATTTTATCATTGAAGCTGAAGTAGTCGCAGTTGATAAGTATACACATGAATTTCTTCCCTTTCAAGAGCTTATGCATAGACGTCGCAAATATGATATTACCAGGAACGTGGAAAATTATCCTGTTTCCATAAATGTGTTTGATATTCTTTGGGCGTCAGGTAGGGATACGACAATTCTTCCATATATAGAACGAAGAAACTTGTTGAAGAATGTTGTTACTAATTCAGTAGATAGTAGACTAACACTCATTCAACAGAAGATTGTGACAAGTGAAGAACAGCTCGAAAAATTCATGGCTAAATCAATACAATATGGCTGTGAGGGAATAGTACTGAAGCATACAAATAGCCCTTATAGAGCAGGAGCAAGAGGATACGCCTGGATAAAAATCAAAAGAGAATATAGAAGCGAATTAGTTGATAGCTTAGATCTTGTTGTAGTTGGTGGTTCTTATGGAAGAGGTAGAAGAGTAGGGAAGTATGGTGCGTTGCTACTTGCAGTATACGATAAGAATGAAAATGTCTTCAAAAGTGTATGTAAAGTGGGAAGTGGATTTACAGATGAAGACCTTTCAGAGTTGTTTAAAGTGTTGGAAAAATACACGATACTAAAGAAGCATGCACGAGTTTATTCTAATCTAGAGATGGATACTTGGTTTACACCTAAAGTAGTAATTGAGATTATAGCGTCAGAGATAACATTAAGTCCAGAATATGATGCGGGTATGGATTCTATTCGAAAAGGTTTTGGATTGTCATTAAGATTTCCAAAATTTACCAATAAAATACGATTTGATAAAAATCCACAAGACATAACCGATGAATCTGAACTGGTTGACCTGTACAGAAAACAAAGAAACATAAAGTTGCGATAAAGCACTAATTCTAGCTTAATTAATCCTTATCATCTACATACTAGCAGGTTTTGCATTAACAACTAATTTAAAATTATTCAAAATATCCTTACATCTATTTCTGATAGTGACTTCAGTAACACCGGCAAAATTGGAAACGTCAATTTGAAGCAGATTTACACCGAGCAATACCGATGCCAGGTAAATATATGCAGCGGCCAAACCGTTTGGCGCTTTGCCATCCGAAAAGAAATTATTATTTGTTTTTTGTGCAATTTCGAGTGCTAATCTCTCAATTTTTGTATCTATTTTTGCGATATTGGCAAGTTTTGAAATATAGTTATCTATTGCAAACATCGAAGGGATTGATGAAATTTGAGAGTACGACGATGACTTAGTGTTTGATTTTTGATTTATTTCAAAATCTGATTGTTCTGGACCATTTGTTGTAGAAACCGGTGTACCAAAATCTTTTGATTCTTTTAACTTATTCATCTCCATTACCATTGACCTATAATACCTAGAAGCCAGCTTTACACTTGTCTTGTCAAATTCTGATATTCCTGCTGCTTGAACAATTTCATCTATTGATCTAACAACACCACATCGTTTGCAAGCCAAATAAATTGTTGCCGATGCTATACACGTTATAGATTTGCCCTTTGCCTTGTTACTATTTTCAAAATTACGATAAATCATCGAGGCAGTTTCAGTTATGGTTTTTCTAAGACAGAGAACGGAACATACTTCATTAATTTTTGAAAGTACATTTGATAACCTTCTTTCTTTTGATGAGTTAACCCTCAATCTGCTATGCCATTTACGGGATCTATTAATGAGTTCAACGTTTTGATAATCTAATGCACGTCCACTATAATCTCTTGAACTATTTCCTATCTCTGTCCTCAATCCGAAATCATGGAGAGATAGACTTGTTGAACCACTTGCCCTTGTGTTCTTGTTTCTTTCTTCAAAATCTGTTGAATTACTTTCTGGTCCGTAGTAGTCAACTTGTTCCATAACTACGCATCCGCATTTGTGACACACATATTCGCCCTTGCCGTAATCAAGTATAATCTTCGATTGACATTCAGGACACTGTGAACAGTATTCCACAGACGTCACGTTCTTTTCCTCCTCACTCTGTTTCTTTTTTTTGACGAATTAAATCTACGGTTGAGACTATGTGATTTGTATACAACTCCACCAATAGAATACTTTGAATCGACGGTTGGAATAACAGATGCATATGGGGATTCAACCGGACCTATTAATTCAATAATTTTCCCGACTTTAGTGCCTCTATCGTTTATCAGTGATTGGCCTATTAACTCGTAGTTACTGTTTTCCTCAATTTTGACTATCAGTCTTCCACTCTTGGCCAAGTGTACAATTTTACCTATTTTCTCCATTATTTGTATTAAAACCTAAAAGGAACTCATTATCATTTTAATCTGTCAATAAAATTTAGTTTCAAGATAAATAAAATCTGTCATCTAGGTATTGATGAATAAAATTGGATTGATAGAAACGAGTTAATGCTTTTGCTGTCTCGTCTCAATCATTTTTTTTGCAATTTGAGTAACAACAGTTGACTTTTTCTCCTCCTTTGAGATCATAATATAGCCCGACTTTACGAAAGATCTTCTTGGATATCGAGCGTGATTGTTAATATTTTCTTCAGGCAGTTCTAATTCAAGACTTTTTGATGCGCTTATCAGCTCTTGTATAGTAGGATCATAAACAGAAATATTTCTTTCCACTTTTCGCCCTTTTTTCCGTGACAAATTCTTGTTAAAATAATCTAACCATATTATCTGATGGTCGTAATCTTTCATTATGCTAATTATAATTTTTCACATAATTATTCATTTTGATGGTGATGTGGGACTATCCCTTCAATTTCCGTCGATTGTAATCAATGCTTCATTCCAGCAAGAAAGTTCTTATCGATTGCCATTTTCAGTTATTTTATATAGCCACAATTCATTACCAAAAATATCCCGCGGTAGCTCAGCCTGGTAGAGCTTTCGGCTGTAGTAGGTGGCAAATATTGCTAAACTCGTGAAACAGCCTATCGGGCTAACATTTGCAGCGACCGAAGAGTCGCAGGCTCAAACAGATTGGAATTAGAGATCTTCTGGAGTAAATCCTGCCCGCGGGATACACAAGATTATGAGAATAAAATCTCAAAGTCAAAATAATTGGAATATTTTATGCTGTTGCACATCTTTTCTATGTTATTGTTAAATTACCGGACCTGCGAAGTATTAGTGTTGAATAAATCAGAACATCTTGAACCTCACATCAAAGAATCTAACTACATAAGAGATTTTGTATTTGGATTTGGTGACGGATTAAATACTTCTTTGGGGATTGTCGCTGGTGTCGGAGGTGCAAACAGCTCTGCTGATTTTATCATATTAGCAGCCCTTGTGGGCATGTTCACCGGTGCAAAAGCAATGGCAGTACAAAATTATTTGGCAGTAAAATCCCAAAGAGAAGTCTTAGAATCTGAAATAAAGAGAGAGGAATATGAGATGGAAATATATCCTGAAAAAGAACGTTTAGAAATTGAAGAAATTTATCGCGCTAAAAATTTTGACGAGGATTTGGTAAAACATGTCACAGATAAAATTACTTCAAATAAAACAGTCTGGCTCAAAACAATGTTGACTGAAGAATTAGTTTTAAACCTAGACATTGTTGGCAGTCCAATAAGAGGAGCTCTTATTATGTTTGTATCCTTTCTCATCGGTGGAATTTTGCCAATTTTACCCTACTTGTTATCTAGAGCAGGCCTTTTACCACTTCAATTTTCACTCTGGATAGCTATCGGAATTAGTCTCACTACCTCATTTTTGATAGGAGCGAAAAAGGCAAAGTTAGCAAAGAAGAATTGGATCAAAGGAGGAATTGAAATGTCCGCCTTAGGAACGGGAATTGCCCTATTAGGATTTGGGATTGGAGCTGAATTGGCCAAAGCAAATTTGTTAAATTATTAAGCACAAAAGAACTGATAATATTGTTTGTGAATAAATCCAAAGTTTGTGTTTCTCTGGCATCAGATTCAGTTTATAAGCTACCAAGATTGATAAATAGGGCCTTCCATAGAGGTGCTGATTATGTGGAAATTAGGTTTGATCATACAATATACAATGATATAGAGTATGCTCTAAGGATATCTAGTAAGATAAAAAATAAGGCAATTTTTACATTAAGATCAAAAGATGAAGGTGGATTTTTTGAGGGAGATCGTAAAGAACATGTTTCGCTATTAAGGAAGATAGCTAAAACTAAACCGATGTTACTGGATATAGAAATTGCAATACTAAAAAAAGACAAGGATCTGAGGAAGTTTCTGAAGGATTATGAAATCCCCATCCTAGTATCGTCTCATGACTTTAGAAAAACTTCAAATGTATCTTTGCTTTTAAAAAAATTTCAAGATATGAGTAAATACAGTAATTATGTCAAATTGGTTACTACCGCAAAAAATTCGAAAGATAATTTTAAAGTACTTGCACTATACGACTACAACATTAATACAAATTTAATAGCGTTTGCAATGGGAGAACATGGGATTTTGTCAAGATTAGTGTGCACTTTGTATGGAAACTCCCCGTTTACGTATGCCTCCCTGGACAAGCCCTTAGCTCCGGGACAACTTGAAATTGGTGTAATGAAAAAAATATACGACAGGATAGTTAAGAATCTGAAAAATGGTCGCTGATTTTAAAACCTTCTGCATAATTGGAGACCCCGTAGAACATTCACTATCTCCTGCGATTCATAACGCTGCTTTTAATACCTTAGGGCTTAATTGTAGCTATATCGCCTTCAGAGTGCAAGAAGATCAATTGAAAAATTCTCTGGACTCCTTACGGTCTATAAAGATTGGTGGATTTAATGTAACTATGCCACATAAGGTAAGGGTGCTAGATTATGTTGACTACCATGATAACACTGTACAGTTAGTGGGAGCAGCAAATACGGTCAATAATGAAGATGGGAAATTTTGTGCATATAATACCGATGTTGTAGGATTCATCAAACCGTTACATGAGCGAAAGGTCGACTTTAACGGATTTGAAGTATTTATTTTGGGGGCCGGAGGTGCTGCAAGAGCAGTAGTTGCTGGATTGTCAGGTGAAAAGGGTATCAGAAATATCAATATTTATAACAGGAACACTGACCGATCCTCAAAATTATTAAATTTTGTTAAAAAAATGGGACTAGAAGCTACTATAATTTCGAACGATGATATTGGTAATACTGCTTCGAAGTGCGATCTCATCATAAACGCTACCCCTCTTGGCATGAATAATGAGGAGAGTTTGATAAAGTCTTCTAGTATAAGAAAAGATGCGTTAGTGTATGATATTGTATATAAGCCAATAAATACCAATTTAGTAGAAAATGCTAAAACTGCGGGGGCTGAAATAATCTACGGCTATGAAATGTTACTCGAACAAGCAACTGCATCCTTTAAAATATGGCTTCAAATGGATCCCCCAATTGAATCTATGAAAAAAGCGCTATTTGGATCGTTTGGAGAACCCGCATGACTATAAAGGTAACATCAATAGTTCATGGCGCCGTATCTATTGTAAATGCTATTGCAACTGGATTTGGCTCTGCAATGGGAATTTCTCTTAAAGTCAAAGTTGAGATAAATTCAAAGAAAGGTTCAGGAATAATTTTTCAAAAGGGAACAGGAAGTATCATGATAAAAAAAATAATTTATGACATGCTTACGTCGAAGTATCTTAATAATAATCAATTAGTAATTAATATCAATTCAGAGATACCCTCAGGTATGGGTTTGAAGAGTTCAAGTGCAGTATCAAATGCTGTAGCTCTTGCATGTAAATCACTCCTGAATAGAGAGATCAATGACGATATTGTTCTAAATGCAGCCATAGATGCATCATTGTATGCAAAAACTACAATTACAGGTGCATATGATGATTCAACTGCATGTTATTATGGTGGATTTGTTACCACAGATAACTATAAGAGAAAAATCTTGAAAAGAGAAGATTCACCGAATGACATATTCGCTGTAATATATTTACCCAATAGCAATAAAAGGGGAGATGTTACGAGACTCAAATTGCTCTCAGATATATATCTCGAAGCCTTCCAATTGGCTTATTCGGGACAATATTGGAAAGCTATGACACTAAACGGGGTATTGACATCCGCTTTAATTTCAAATAGTTATAATATTACAAGATTATGTCTAGAAAACGGTGCATTGGCAGCGAGCATCTCTGGGAACGGACCCGCAATTGCTGCGGTAGTACATGAAGGCAAAGTACAAAAGGTTAAATCAATTTTATCTAATTTAAATGGCAGGATCATAGTTTCACAGACTAACAACCAGAAAGCATCATCTTTGAGACAAGTTGGGTAAAATATTCGTAACAAGGTCTCGATTAAATGGTAACGTAACATGTCCGCCTAGCAAAAGCTACACGCACAGAGCAATATTCATTTCATCTTTGGCACATGGAAACTCACATATTATTAATCCTCTAATTTCAAGAGATACAATCGCATCCATTGACGCATGTAGAGCGTTCGGAATAAAAATAAGAAGTAAGGGTCAGGAATTAATTATTACTGGAAAAGATACTCTAAAAGCTCCTCATGATGTTATCAATGTAGAGAACTCTGGAACAACAATGCGCTTCATTACAGCTATTTCAGCACTGCTAAAAAGAGGGTATGTTGTAATCACAGGAGATGATAGCATAAGAAAAAGACCAATGGCACCACTATTAATTGCCTTGAGACAACTTGGCATTAATAGTTTTTCTACTAGAAAAAATGATAGGGCTCCTATTATTGTGCAGGGAGGAAGAATTAGTGGGAAGCATGTCACTATTGACGGTTCAGTTTCAAGTCAGTTTATTTCTGGGATTCTAATTGCAGGTGTTTGTGCTGAATCGTCAATTTCAATCAGTGTAGTCGGAAAACAAGTCTCGAAATCCTATATAGAATCTACGATTAATGTGATGTCTAAATTTGGAGCAGAAATAAAATATTCCAAAGATTATAAAAGTTATAATATATTCGGTAGAAGATATGTACCCACTACGTTTACTATACCTGGAGATTTTTCTACCGCAGCTTTGTTATTATCTGCAGGAACGCTTGTAGGTGATGAAATCACTGTTGGTAACCTAAATTTTTCGTTACCGCAAGGTGATTCGAAAATTCTTGAAATACTAAAGAAAATTGGGGCGATGATTAGTATAGATAAGAGGAATGGTACTGTAAAAGCTTCCGGAGCCCAAGAACTTGATGGCGGTGAATTTGACCTCGCAGATACACCTGATTTGCTTCCTGTTGTTGCTATTTTATCTTTAAAGTCGATAAATCCTGTAAGGATATATGGAGTTTCCCACGCGCGTTACAAAGAAACAGATAGATTAAAAATAATTGCATCTGAGCTTAGAAAACTCGGAGCTAATACGAAGATATCTCCTGATGAAATAATGATAACCCCGCCAAAAAAACTAAAGAACGCCCATCTTAATTCGCACAATGATCATAGACTTTTCATGAGCTTTGTGATTGCGGCCATGATGACAGAAGAATCCGTTGTTGATGGATTGGAATCAGTCGATGTTTCTTACCCGTCGTTTGTACACGACATGAAAAGAATTGGCGCAAAACTAAGTTAGTTTCGATTTTATTTTCATTACACTTGTAAGGTTTGAATGTATCGCAAATTAACATAAAGGCAATATATATGATATACAAATGGTATCAATATCCATAAAATGACCGGCAATAAATTAGGGGAACAACTCACTCTGACTAGTTTTGGCGAAAGCCATGGTAGATGTATTGGAATGGTACTAGACGGTTGCCCTTCTGGACTTCCACTCTCTGAATCGGATCTGCAGATAGAATTAGATAAACGTAAACCTGGACAATCAATAATTACAACCCAGAGAAAGGAGGAAGATAAGGCAGAAATATTGTCAGGAATTTTCAATGGCTATACAACTTCAGCTCCTATATGTGCAATAATATGGAATAAGGATTCAGATTCTAGACCCTACGAAGTGCTTAAAAATAGTCCGCGGCCAGGTCACGCAGATTATCCATCTTTCGTAAAATATGGTGGATTTGCCGATTATAGAGGGAGTGGGAGATTTTCTGGTAGATTAACCGCAACTATGGTCATGGGCGGGGCGATAGCGCAAAAGCTCTTGAAGTACTCGTTAGAAGTTGAGACTATCGCTTATACTACACAGATAGGTCAAATAGGTTGCAATTCCATACCGTATGAAGAGGCAAAACAAAATAGGTATACAAATGATGTTCGTTGTCCCAGTCCTAAAATTGCTGAAAAAATGAAATCTAATATTATTGACGCGAAGAAAAATGGCGATTCGCTGGGAGGAATTATCGAGTGTATTTCCGTAGGATTGCCGGTGGGATTGGGTGAACCTATATTCTCCTCAATGGAATCTGATTTAAGTAAGGCACTATTCAGTATTCCATCCGTAAAGGCTATAGAATTCGGATCTGGTTTCTCAGGAACTAAGCTAAAAGGTTCTGAAAATAATGATGAATATGCAGTAACTAAAGACAATAAGATAATAACAAAAACGAATAATTCAGGGGGAATTTTAGGAGGTTTAACTAACGGAATGCCATTAGTCATCAGAATTGGATTCAAGCCTGCATCATCGATTGCGATAAAACAAAAAACAATAGATCTAGTTTCAAAATCTGAATGTGAAATTGTTGTTCCTGGAAGGCATGACCCCTGTGTTGTTCCCCGAGCTGTACCAGTCGTCGAGTCTTTAGTATCTTTCATTTTGGCTGACCACGCGATTAGATACGGGCTTATTGCTCCTGTATTGGGTGATAGAAAAAATGAGCAATGAAAACGAGCTCAAACTAGAAAAATTGAGGGATGAGATGCGACTTGTTACTGCAGATATAATTAAGCTAGTGCAAAAAAGGATGAGTGTTGCAAATGAAATTGGAAATATTAAGAAAAGTCTTATGATGAAAATAGAAGACATTTCTGTTGAACAGGATATTACACGATATGTTCATGAATTGGGAACACAAATCGGCTTGAACGATCAATTTATTGGCAGATTATTGAATTTATTATTCGTAGAATCAATAAATATTCAAAAAGCAAGTACTTTAAAAAAAGAACTAAAGTTGGATCATATGACCATGTTTTTGAAAGCAAAGCAACTCGAGTCTGAAGGCAAGAAAATAATTCATTTGGAGGTTGGCGAACCTGATTATATGCCTCCAGTTAATGTCAAACATGAGTTACTGAAAACTTTTGAAAAGAAAAGAATTCACTACACTCAGACCAATGGGACTCCTATCCTGAGAAAGTTGATAGCTCAAGATAGATCAGTAAAAGAAGAAAATGTGATAATTACTCCCGGTGCAAGGTTTGCAGTGTTTAGTGTTATGATGTCTAACACATCAATTGGAGATGAAATTATCATTTCTGAGCCTGCTTGGCCTGCTTACAGAGATTGTGCAAATTTTATTGGTGTAAAGGTTAAGGCACTACGAACTAATGTAGAACAAAAATGGGATCTCGATTTGGATCAATTGGAGCAGATGATTACTCCGAATACTAAAATGATAATTTTAAATTCTCCTAACAATCCAACTGGAAAAATAATTCGAGAAAGAGAGATTGTCGGTATCCTCAAATTAGCTAGAAAAAATGATCTAGTGGTACTTAGTGACGAAGTATACTCGAGATATTCCTATATCCCATATAAGAGCATTTTAGAATTTGGATACGATAAGAGTATCATGGTATCCTCATTTTCAAAGAGTCATGCAATGACAGGTTTTAGAGTTGGATATGCGATAAGTTCAAAGGATATAATAGACAGAATATCCAAAATTCAAGCGATGGCGATTACCAGTGTTGCAGAGCCGATGCAGTATGCCGCTGTTGCAGCGATGAAAAGTAACGTTACTAAGAATAGATCATTAATGAAAAAACGCTTGGATTTCATAAAAAGTGAATTAGCAAATTTACCTTGCCAATTCGTTAATCCAGACGGCGGTATGTACTATTTTGTCAGATTTAACAATAACATAGATGTTAATAAGATTATATTTAGCCTGTTAAACGAGGGAGTCGCTGTGGCCCCTGGAACTGGATTTGGAGAGACATATTTTGATTTCATAAGAATTTCAGCTTGTCAACCAACTAAATTGCTAAACGATGGATTAAAAATATTAAAAAAAGTTATGAATGTGTGATAAAAATGGTTAAATCAATAGCGATCATAGGTGCTGGTAAAATGGGTCTTTGGTTCTGCAGGTATTTTTCAAAAAAAAATAATTTTAATGTATCATTGTTTGATAAGAGAAAAATCAATTTAAATTTAGAAAGATACCCATACAAAGTAACGATCTGCAACTCCTTGAACACATGTGTTAGAAAGGCTGATATCGTACTTGTATGTGTACCAATTAGAATAACAATCGCCATTATTAATAAATGCATACCAATTATGAAAAAAGGCGCTTGCTTAGTAGAGATATCTTCGCTCAAAGCGGATATCTTTGATACTTTGTTAAAAATTCCGGTTGATTTGGTACCTCTTTCAATCCATCCCATGTTTGGCCCAGGGGCTAAAAGGTTACGTGATACAAAAATACTGATTATACCTGTTAGAGACAAAAAGAGGGAACAAAAATTAGTTAAATCACTATTTAATGAGGCAGAAACAATAGTAGTCAAAGATCCGAAATATCATGATTCATTCATGGCCGTAATTCTAGGGATGGTTTATTACGTTAATTTGTTGTTTGCTGTTACATTAAGCAAAGAAAATATTACATTATTAAGAAAATTTTCAGGAACAACTTTTTATCTTCAAGCATTGCTATTTGAAAGTATTTTAACAGATAATTCGTCACTAATAACTTCACTACTTGCGGATAACAAGGAATTATTAAGATATCTAAAAAAATTTAATCAAGAATCTGCTAAATTATTCACCATAATAAATAAAAATAAATTTAAGCTCGAAAAAAAAATAAGTAGGATAAAGAAGGATTATACCAACAAGGGAGACATTGCAGCATCATATGAAAAACTATATTCAATAAGATCTGAAATTAACAACAGATGAATGAAAATTCTTCCTAATATAAAACTATGAGAGATATAATCGTGGACCCAAAACGTCTATTGCATTGTATGGCATTATTCATTTTTTTGAGGAGATAGAGTAATAATTCTTGATAAAAAGGATTGCTATAGATTTATGTTGCTTACAAAAGTCTTGCAAAAAGGCAGGACTCAACCTAGAATCCTTCCTAGGAACGAAAGATGAATGTGTAGAAGGCTTTCTCAGATGTAAAATTTGCAACTCAAAATACCCCATAATTCAAGGGATACCAATTTTATTGGAGAATTTTCATAAATATGCGTGCAAAAGAATTATTACTTTTGGTAAGTGGATATCAAATTCTAAATCACCCGAAATTAAATCATTTCTTAAATCAGAAGGTGTAAAAATTCGTGTTCCTACATACAACGATCGGTATGAAGAGAATGGTATTTGGTATAAACCTTATCTGAATACTCGCAATCGTTACCCTTCAAATGATAGACTGTTATCTCTATTTAAGAAGGAAATAAACCCTCACCACATATACAAAATGTTAACAAAAGAAGAACTTAATTTGAATGGAATTGGATTGGACATAGGTTGTTCAATAGGTACAAGCTCATTTGAAATGTCAAAAAATCTGTCGTATGTATTCGGAATAGACCTTTCGTTTTCGTTCATATTGAGGGCTAGAAAAATAATGGCCACTAGAAAAAGAAGAAACATGGAATTTATAATAGCAGATGCTACAAATCTGCCATTTAAATCGAAATTCTTTCATAGTATATTTGCCTTAAATGTAATTGATAGAATAGATTTCAACAAATTAATTCTCGCAGTAAATGGTTCTTTAAAAAAGAATGGCAAATTGATTCTAATGGATCCTTATCATTTTGTAGATAATTATGGTAAAGATAAATTTGATGCGATCCAGATCAGGAAAAAATTGAGAAAATTTGGATATAAAATAAATAAAGAAGAGTCGTATCTCCCGTGGATATTGAAAATGAATGATAGGACATATCTCTTTTACTTTGTGGATTTTATAGTAGCAAAGAAAAAATAATTAGAGTTCGATTGATAAGAGTCAATATAAATTTTCATGCAAACCATAACAACAATACTTCAGACCAATCAAACCTCAATTCAAATATCGTTAAGCTCTTTTCTTATTCCTCAGTGGATTTGCAATAGCATCTAATGTATTGCCAATCAAGAAGAAAGCCAAACCGGTTAAAGCAATCATAAGCCCAGGAGGAATAATCCACCACCATATACCCCTTGAAGCGGCATCAGCGGTATTTGCATCGTGAAGTATTTGTCCCCAAGTAGGTAATGATGGGTCACCTAAACCAATAAAACTCAAAGCAGCCTCTGCAAGTATAGCTGCAGGCACAGCGATTGCTATACTCGCAAATGTCAATGGAAGTAGTTGTGGAACTATGTGTTTGAAAATTACCATTAAATCTGACTGTCCCATTAGTTTAGCTGCTTCCACATATTGATAATTGCGAATCTGCAATGCAATACTTCTAATTACTTTTGCAGTTCCCATCCAGCTAAAAATTAGTATAAATCCGATTATTAAAAAGATACTACGCCCAAACGTAATCGACAGAAGAATAAGGAGCGGCAAGGTTGGCAACGCATAAAATATATCGTTGACTCGCATCATTGTCTCATCAGTTCTCTTTCCTCTATATCCAGCTATTACGCCATAAATTAGTCCAATAGCTATCGAAAATATTGATACAGTTAGTCCTATGAATAATGCTATAGGGGTGCCCCATATGATCCCAACTGCAAGATCTCTTCTCAAGTCATCAGTTCCCATGATACCAAATACTTTACCTCCAAGAATTAAGCCAACATCTTCCACACTACTGTAATTATCAAATAAATAGAACCTTTCTGATATTTGATACATTCCTTTAAGGACATTTGGTTTATTGGTATCTGAAAATATTACTACTTGGGGTTCAAGACCTGATATGGAATAATTAAACAAGCTTTCGTATTGCTTCAATGACTCTTTGATATTTTCGTTTGTAGAGAATATTCTATCTGAAAAACTAGTGTTAATATTATTTGTTGGAGGTAATGATGAATAATATATAGTAAAGGTATTGTTATCAGGTCTGTTAATATCAATTTGCAAAACAGGAGGTATATCACCATATTTGACTGAGTAAAGAAACATAATGTCATCAGGAAAACTATCGGCTTGCATTTCCACTTGAAATGTATAATTATCTACTCTAGTCCCTTCTGATGACTCCGAACTAACTTTTGCGTCGTTCTTATCTAACGATACATGCTCGAATTCTTTGGGTCCAAAAAAATTAGTCCAAAATGGAGCCACTGTTTTTGGATTATTAATCCAATAATCTGGATCATTCCACCGAAAATAGGATTCAATTGGAATAATTAATGGTGCGACTGCGCTCAATACCAATAGAAAACCAATAATTGTTACTCCAATAATACCACGAGGAGATCTTAATAAACCTAAGAGTAATTTTTTTTGCAATAAATTAGCTACCTTTCACCCTGGGATCCAAGAGAGTATAAGAAATATCAGTAATGAATATTGTTATCAAAAACAGAACTGTAGAAACAAAAGTGAGACCAATTATGATTGGAACATCAAACACTCCAATTGCATCATAATAGAGTTTCCCCATGCCCGGCCAATCAAAAACGGCCTCTGTAATAATTGCCCCTCCAAAAGAAGCTGCTAAAGCCAGGCCTACAGCAGTAGCTATTGGCGGTCCTGCGTTTCTTAACGCATGTGAATATAAAATTTTTCGTCTGGAAATCCCCATTGTTCTTTTTGCATGAATAAAATCTTCATTCAAGATGTTTATCAAGAAATATCTCACAATATACGCCCACGCACCAAATGAAACAATGATCAATGTAATTAGTGGCAAGGTCATATGATATAGTAGATCAATAAAATAGGTAGGATCAGAGGGCGAAGAGAGAGGAGTTGCGCGAGCTGGAAATATATGTAATGTAAAGGCAAAGATTATAATCATTAACATTGCTACCCACCATGTTGGAAAGCTGTTACTAAATATTGCAAAAGTTGAATTTGCTTTATCCCACCAAGATCCTTCTTTACTTGCGACGTATGATCCTAGAAAAATACCAATAACAGTAACGCATATAGTCGCTGTAGTAAACAACAAAAGAGTTTTAGGAACTTTTTCGAATATTATATCCCTTACATTAGATGAACCATAATCTGTTGTAAAATAATGAGACTTTCCCAAATCCAAGATCATTACACTAATAATTCTGTGAAATAATTTTGATGGAGTGAAGGAATCTTGATCCAACCCAGAGATTTTATATCTAAACTGGATTTGATTATTTATGTAAGATGATCTTTCATCTGAATTTTCAAACTTAAGTGTTCCATGAGTTACTTCTTCTATCACCTGATTACGAATAGCCTCTTTCTGTAGTTCATCAAAAGTTGAACCTAGTAGAATTACGGTTATAAACAGAGTCGCAAACAGTACCAAAAACATATTAAACGAACGAAAAAGTAAGGTTCTTCCTAGGCCCATTGCTTTTACTTTATTTATTATGAAGATATCTTAATAAATGCATCATCTTCAATCATTTTATCAGTGGAACACCATTGGCAGATCTACTCCTTTGCATTGCAACCGAATTCGGTTTAAGTTATTAAGTTAGTTTTTGACCATAGGGTTGGGTACACTTATAAAAATACCACTATAGATATCAGGTCTTAGTGCGTAATTACTCTTTACAAATAATTGAAAGTTATTAGGTCCAATAGACATCGCTTTAGTAGAGCTGCCATTAATCGCAATTAGGAAATTGCCATTATCATCGATCCATTTACCCGTCCCTTGTGTTACCTGATGATTGTCCTTATCAAATATAAAATATGTTAATGTTGCATTACTGCTATAGTTACCACCAATAGTCACATTACCTGAAATTTTTAGAGGCAAACCCCTTGTAACTATTTTTGGATATTGAACCTCTTCAAATTTCGCTAATTTTGGAGATTCATAAATAGACCAGTATCCCTTCGGAAATGGATATGAGCTATCTCTAAATGCCGCGAGGGATGTTACTCTGCCTGCTGGATTATAGTTCTTAATCTCATATGGGCCATTGCCAATTATTGCATGGTTGTGTTCTGTTATCCATTTTATACTTGCATCATATCTCTTCAAAGCCTCATTAACACTAACCATGCCCTTTAGTGGAGCAGGTACAAACCCCTCTGCTTTCATTTTTTCCAGTTCTTGTTTTATAGCTTGTGCATGACTGGGTATTATCAAAGATAACCATTCAATGTTCTTGACAGTTGCTTCCGTTCGGGAGTACGCAAAGATTCCGTTTTTTACCAATCTCTCTATTGCCGCATTAACCTCCCAAGGCGATGTTGCCCAGACCGAAGCAAAATCAGCTATTTCCTTCTTATCAAAATGCCAATAGTCAACAAATGATACGAGAGTACTGTTATTTAGAAACTTCGTACCACGGAGATATTTTAATGCAACTTGGGCCGGTGTGGCGTACTCCGGGTCATATGTTTGATCAGTTGAATTAATCTTGGATGACCACTCATATGGAAAATAAAGTTGATATATTAGATCAGCCTTGTTCATAGCTTGCCCGTTTTGCCAGTTTGAAAATACCAAATGAAGGGTAACCTTACTCTTGGAAGTATTCTTTCCAACTTCCTCCCATCTTTGGTCAGTTGGATTCCATGTCACAGCATCATTATCAACTGCGAGTCTCTTTTCTGGTCCCATAGTTGTAATATTTGTCCATTCGTTTCTCAAAGGAATTACTTCACCAGTATATGGGTTCCTAGATGTAGGTGAATCTGATACTAATGAAAGAATATTTGTGCAGTAAATATCATTACAACCGCCAACGCTATTCCATGCGCCTTGATAAACCTCCTTAACACCAACATTTATAGAACTTGTATTTTTTATTGATCTTGCATTTATGAGCGACTTACTAGTAGAAATACCTGCGCCAAAATCATTTATTAATCCTTTAATTGACGAAGACGCGGCATATGGATCAATATTCTGAGCTACGAAAAGTCTTACAGATTCTTGTATCCCTAAGGTTAATGCTTGTCGTAATAAATCATTTCGTTCCTCTTCGGAGGTAAAATTAGAAAATTCGATGCTTTGTGTTATGTTATCAAGCGTTGAATTTTGATAATTCCAAAAGGATGGATTTCCTCGTCCAGGCATACTACCAAAATATGGTGAGTACATTTGAGCTGCCGTGGAAGGGTTGTATCTAACAAATTGAGATGTTCCTCCAAAACCTTCGGTGTAGACTTGCCAACTTAATTCCTGAGGGTCTTTACCATAGACTACTAGGTTCGCTTTATTTAAATCACCGTAGTCTCTTTGTACGGTAAATCCAATTTTTTCAAGTTCATTTGCAAGCATTTCACCCATGGATTTTCTTGGCAGATCATCACTTCGTATCATAAGTTTGATTGAGATGGGTGACCCTTTGTATGTCCATTTACCATCGAGCTTTGTTGCTCCATGTGAAATCAGTGATTTTTCTATTATACCTTTTGCAAGACTTGGATTATATTTGAAATTGTAAGACTCTATAACTGGAATAAGAGCTTCGTATTCGGGTGAAGAGATTCCAAACGGGTCTATCTGGACACTTCCATACCCGTTTAGAATTTCATCTACGACAAATTCTCGATTTATCAAGTAATTTACTGCAAAACGAATTTCTTTGAATTGGAATGGATTTAAAATGTTTGGATTCTTTGATGGTGCGGGATTTAGCAGGAAGCCGAATGAACCTGCATTCTTCTCATATATTTTTACGTTTGGATCCTTTGAAATAGATGCTACTGTTTCTAGAGGTATTCTAAAGAAATATGTGTCAAGATTTCCTGCTTGAATATCATGTAGGGCTATATTTCCGTCCAGATATTGAATGAATTGTATGTTATCGGTATATGCACCCTTTTGACTTGATTCTAGTGCATTCATGGTTGTAAATGAGGAAAGTATCACTACCAATATCAAGGGTAAAACGAGTAGAATTTTAGACAATTGTTTCAATTGCTCTGAGGTAAAGGAAAGAGATTTATGAATTTTCTCAATTGAGCTGGTTGATACTAAAACAGCATAATATAAGACCGAGTTAACTTATTCTATGGAGTCTATAGTTTCAAGGTACAAGAAACAACTATCATTATTATTAGAAAATAGGGTAATCTCAGAAGAACTTTATCGTCATTTTATTAATAGAGGCTTGAAGGTTATATCACCTTTGAGTGACTTTAAACTCAATTATCTGGGTGAAATTTTACCAGAGATAGTTCTCGGTGCCTCCTCTAACTATGTCAGTAAGATGAGAGTCCCGTATCAAGCCACAAGTTATGTTGCAGCAAGAACTAAGGAAAGTGGTAAAGGAGTTTACATTTACAAGATTAATCAAAAACCTGGTGGTGGTGTTTTATCTTTAACTGGTGGAATTAGAAAGCTAGGTGATAGTGTATTTGCATCAACTCACAGGATCTTGATGGGTTCAAAAGCATTGATGATAAGCGCGGACAATTTGGTCGTCAACAGGGAACAAATTTGGAATTGGCAATTTTTTGGAAATGTTGTAAGAGAATTAGCTCCAGAGGTCTATGAGGATCTCATAAAACTAAGACAAAAAGTGGCTACAAATTCAAACTTTCATCAAATTATTGTAGCTAGATCTGATAAAACATTTGAAAGACTCAAGCTTGCAGAACTCTACCAGAAAAACCAAATAAAAATTCTAAATCCCAAAAATGAAATTAGCGTGATCTTTCTGACAAATGAATCAGGATATGATTATGCCTCAAAGTCAATTCGTGAATCTGATCTAATTCATTACATTGTCACTGGCAAAGTTTTTGACATGTATTCGGCGATGAATAAGGTAAGACGATTATACGGCATAGATCTGATCTTAAATGACGGAGGTCGTATTATGTCAAATTCGGTACGAGATCTTGGCATACTTGGAGAAGAGAGAATTACCCTTGAACCCTATCCTGGAGATAGATTCATTTCTCACGATGAAAGCAATAATCCGAAGGCTGTACTTGGGGCAGATGGAACTGGGATTGATGGAGGGGAAATTAAGAATGCAATTAGGATACACTCGACAAGAATAGGAAATGAGATTGCTAATGTCTATCTATATCCACTAAATGAGAGAATGTGCACTTAGCTGAACTCACTGGTTGTCAGAGTAAACTACTTCCAAAACAATATGCAATACAATATCAAGAGCCAAGTTTCGATCCTAGATATCGATACTTATTTTTTACATTCAATTAGATTATAGAGTTTTCTTATGTTTGTGTGAAACCTTTTTTTTCAGAGATTCGGTCATTTCATCAAAAAGCTTAGCCAAGTCCCACCCAATAGTGCGGTAAGAAATGTTACCATGGGTAGATAAAATATGCACATCAATTTCGTATCTTTTCCTAGCGGCTTGAACACTTCTTAATTTTATATGACAACGCGCCTGCTCTATATCAGGATGAATTTTTTTTAGGAATCTGGTAACATTTGTAAATTTAGACTTTGCCAGCTCGGCGTCAAAAGGTTCGTCCGGTAAACCCATAATATACATAGGAATGTCTTCTTCTATCTTTTCGCCCAATAACGCAACTATATCCCTGTAAGTAATAATTCCCTGAATTTCATCCCATACTTTAATTATACAATAGGTAGATCCTGCACTTATCATCCTGTCACAGACCACTTGGAGGGTTTCATCGACATTAGCAGTTATTACATCATCATTTGCCAATCCTGAAACTTCAATAGAAAGCCTATCTTCAGTGTTGTCAATACCTACTGATTTTTTGCCTATCCTCTCTGGAGGTAACATTACTTTCATAATGTCAGATGAGGTGATAATACCAACGAGGCGCCCGTTGTCTACTACAGGGAGTTGATCAATTCTCCTCCTTCTCATAATGGACCTTGCAGCAGACACAGTCTTATGACAATCAATAACTATTGGATTACTGGTCATTATGTTAGATGCGATGATTCGTAATTTGCTCTCTACCGAGTGTTTCCTTATTAATTCAACAATTCTTTTAGCTGAAACTTGACCTTCTATCATACCATTTTGAACTATAGGCAAGGTTCTCACCCTATAATGACTCATTATCTGTGCAGCTTCGCCAATTAAACTGTTCCTATTCAGCTCGGGAATGATTTTTCCAACGAGTGATGGCCTAGTTTTGATGTCTTTGATTCCAATAATATCCCTTACGGTCAACGCCGCTACTTTTCCTGACAATTCAATGAATATGTCATATGAATGAGTTTCAATAAGTGTGCTGATTATTTTTGATAAAGCCTCATTCTTGGATATAATATTGGGTGGATCTTTTAGATCTCCGATAGGCACGTTGCGAATTGCATTAAAATAACTGTAAATGCTACTTTTTGTCAACTTCAAGGATGATATTTTCAAGGACATTAAATGTTTTGTGCAGCAACTACGGGATAATGCATTATATCCATCTCAATTGGTTATTATATCATTATAAGAAATGATAGTTATGACTGTGAATATTGGTATTAATGGTTTTGGTAGAATAGGCAGATGCTTCCTTAGAGCCGCTCTAAAAGATAAGGAGTTTCAGGAGCTGGCAAAGATAGTAGCAATAAACGACCTGACTGATGCTAAGACACTCGCACATCTGTTCAAGTATGACTCGACGTTTGGAAAATTTGAAGGTGAGATAGCAGTTGATAAAGACGAAATTGCCATAGACGGAAATGTAGTGAAGGTATTATCTGTAAAAGATCCTTCTGAACTACCATGGAAAGATTTGGATGTTCATCTTGTTGTTGAATCCACAGGGAAATTTAGCGACGCTAAGGCGGCTTTGAAACATATAACTGCCGGAGCCAGGAAGGTAATAATTTCCGCCCCTGCTTCCAATCCCGACGCGACGATATTAATGGGAATTAACGATGTGACATATGATGACGATAAACACAAGATAATCTCAATGGCCTCATGTACGACTAATTGTCTTGCACCGGTACTTAAGACAATCAATGATAAATTCGGTATAGAAAGTGGATATATGACTACCTGCCACGCATATACTAACGATCAAAGAATTCTAGATCTACCTCACAAAGATCTCAGAAGAGCACGAGCCGCCATGATGTCGATAATACCTACTACAACTGGTGCTGCAAAGGCTATTGGTTCTGTAATACCGGAGCTAAATGGTAAAATGGATGGTATGGCGTTAAGGGTTCCAGTAAGTAATGGCTCCATAGTCGACATGGTCCTAACATTAAGAAATAGTGTTACAAAAGACGAGGTCAATAAGGAGTTGAAAGATTCATCAAATGGTAAAATGAAAGGCATCATGGCGTATACAGAAGATCCCATAGTATCTTCAGACATAATAGGTGAATCACCCTCTTCAATTGTAGATGGTCTTAGTACCATGGTGATTGGTGAAAAGAGCAACTTAGTTAAGCTGATGTCTTGGTATGACAATGAATGGAGTTTTGCTTGCAGATTAGTAGACTTGGTGAAATTTGTCGTGAGAAAGATGCGAGCTAATTAACTCGAAGTAAAACGGCTTAATGAAATAGCTAGATTGGAAAAGCAAAATTATTTTACAACCAAGACAGGACAATCGGCATATGTCAGTACTCCTGAAGCTATGCTTCCTAGTAACATTTTTTTTAAGCCTGACATGCCTCTAGATCCAATAACAATCAAATCCATGTTCTTTTCTTCTGTGTATTCAACGATAGATTTAACTACAGAGTTAGTGCTAACAATAACATCTGTTCTCACTGTTATATTGGCTTCAGAACCCTTTTGTTTTACTTCATTTACGTATTTCTGTCCTCCTTCCATAGCCGTCATCACAACTTCTTTTAGAGGGCCTGGAAATCCTGGTGTAATAGCGTCTTCCAAATGGCCATATCTTATATCAGAAGGGATAACATACAATGCAGTCAATTCTGCTTGATGTTTTTTCGCTAGCTCAACTGCCTGATTTCCTGCTTTTAAAGAAGCTTTGGAGCCATCCACTGCAACTAAAATCTTCTTTATTGTGATATTCTCCTTAGTCAATAAACAGGTTATGCGTCTATTATTATATAGGCGTTTAGTACGAGTAATCAAGTCTTATAGAGGAACAGAACGAAGAAAAGAATGAAAGGATAACGTTAAGAACTCATGATGCTGACATGATTACTGAAAGTTCTGTTTATAAAAAATGAAGCCTTCCTAAGAAAATATTTAAGCACTTATTATGTTCTCTGATCTAACTGCATTTAGTACGAATTAATTCTGCTAATCGGTAAAAATATTATTGTTGACCTCCCTATTTTCAGATCAATTGATAATGCAATGGACTGCTTTATCCTAAAAAGCTTGGTACTATTTTAAATATAAGAAAAATATTTGAGAACCATAAGTGGCTGAGAACCATAAGCAATACTCACCTAAAATCTTGAAACTTTAATTTTGAAATCTCATGTATAGACGACATTACTCCGGATGAAGATAGAGTTACTTTCTTTGCAATACAGTGCGTACAAAATGTTAAAATAGAATTCTTATAAATAAAGTAACATGACTTCAGATAAAAGTGAAATTACAAGAAGACCATCATACCCTCGAGCTTTTGACGACATATTTGAAAGCTTTAGAAGAGACATGGAAGATGCGTTCTTTCCATCAAGATGGCCAACGTGGAGACTGCCTTATATTGGGACAGATATAGAAACTAGATTTCCTCTATGTGACATGGAAGATATGGGTGATAAATATGAAATTTCGTTAGAAACACCAGGTATCCCAAAAGAGAAGATAACGATAAAGGCCGGAACTGATCACATTGATATTTCAGGAGAACAAGAAAAAAAGACGGAAGATAAAGGAAAAAATTATCTCTATAAGGAAAGATCGTACAGTTCATTAAGTAGACGCATATCAATTCCGGAAGAAATTATCCCTTCCAAAATAGATGCGAAAATGGAAAATGGTATTTTGCATATACAAGTTCCCAAAAAGACACCAGGGAAAAAAGAAGATGAAACCAAAGTAGAAATAAAGTAGAATAATAAATCATCATAATTTTCTTAATTTATCCAAGGCAGAATGGCAGACTTTTCCGCCTTTTTACTTTTTTTTATTGTTTAAGCTGCAATAACATAACCTCACACAGATAAGATTATTTGTTACCTACGCAAGAATTGCATAGATAGTAAATGCTATCTTCAACTCAGGAAGCGCAACAAATCAAAGCAAGGGTTTTGCATACAATAAAATACGGTCTAGAATTTGATCTGAGCACTGAACAGTGCAAACAATTCTTGAAGAGGCACGTCAATTCAAATGCTGTCATGGTTATTTTAATAATTGACATAAATGGATCGACTCAAATGAGCATTACCTTACTCCCATCAACATTTGCAGCAATACTACAGGTATTTTCGCAGGAAATAAGACTTGCAGTAATACGTCACGGTGGTTACGTCTTAAAATTTGTGGGTGATTCAGTAATTGGTCTGTTCCCTGCTGAATTCAATAAGAAGAAAGCCTGCATAAATGCATTAAATTGCGCTCAAGGCATCGTTTCTATCATCAAGGAATGCATAAATCCAGTACTAAAAGAGAATCATCTTCCTGTTATAAATGTAAGAGTCGGATTAGACTGTGGACCTTCGTTGGTAATACTATACGGCAAGAGCGTAGAAAAAGCTCCAATTGATGTAGTTGGACCAAGCATAAGTATTGCATCAAAGATATCCTCTGCCGCACAATTAAACCAAGTCTTAGTTGGTCAGTCATTATATGATATTTTTGAATCTGATGATTCATTTAATCATAGATTCGTCAATGTCAAGTTACCTAATGATAAATGGAATTATCTGAAACCTTCAAGTGGTAACAATTACAAATTATATTCCTACCAATAGACACTTGATCCCTGTCTTAAGGGATCGAAGCCTTACTGGCATATATTACAAATAAACCGGTACTCCCTTAGGATTCTTATAATCTCCTAAATTCTATGGTTATCCAAGTCTCTTCACAGGCGCCCCATCATAAGTGTCGTATTCTGTAAAGAAGTGGTTTTAGAGAACAAAATTCTTCCATTTAAGCAAAAGCACATTCGGAAATTATCATTGTCATTAAAAAAACAAATTCTATTCAAACCTGAACTCACTCAAATCGCTTTTATTTAGAGTAGAATTAGCTTGTAACTAAGAAAAATAGATATAATGTCTCTAAGCTTATGTGAGTTAATATGGAAGAATCAAATTCAACTCGCAAAAAAATTAAAGCAGAAGAAAAAGTTGCTGCAAATTCTCTTAGAAGTCTGGTTTACTCTATAGCCATGAGTGTCGAAGATAAGGTGGTAATGGAGGATATGATAAACAAACTCTCTCAAGAAGCAGATACCATGTTGGATATCATAAACGACATACCCAAAAAATACCGACGGGATTTACTGATTGGGTATAAGACACTTTTACAAAGCAGTATCGATGCTGTTAATCGTAGACTTGCAAACTCCATGACCTAAGATTTCTTCATTCCGGTCTTGGTCTAATAAACCTCTTATTTATTTCCTGAAAAAATATTCATCACAAACAATTATTCGGGACTATACTAGACTAAACCAAGGTTGGAATCTTAATATCTGAACAATAGGGAGAAGTCTTTGTCATAATTATCGGTGGGATTACCAAAATTCTATCAATGTATAATTAGTACGATATGGAACGTAAGACTGAATTTCAGCGTACTACTAAGACAGGACAATGAGCATATGTGACAACCCCGGATGCTACACTACCTAGCAACATTCTCTTAAATCCTGTAATCCCTCTTGTTCCAACTATTATTAAATCTGTATTTCTTTTGTCAGCATATTCTAGTATTGCAGATACAACAGATATTGGAGTAGTAATGACATCCGTTTTTATTTTTTTAACTTGGAGTTGGTCTTTTTTTATACTATCCGTGATACGGTTAAACCATTTCTCTGCATCATTCTCATATTTCTTAAAGTATGTTGGAGGAATGGCGCCGAAAAAACCAGATGAATCGCCATATCTCACTCTTGATGGAACAACCGATAAAAAAGTAAGTTCAGATGCATATTTTATTGATATATCGATAGCGTACTTGGCAGCCTTAAATGAATATTGGGAACCATCGATGGGAACTAAGATCTTTGAAAAAACGTTGTTCATATTAATTAGGAAATTATCGATCAGCTTTAAATTATTTTGGTTAAGCGTTTAAACATTCCTCTATCTTTTGACTTCAGATTATTGATAGATCTCATTAATCAACGACCTCAATCTTTAAAGTATTTATTCTTCCAACTTCCCCTTCACCAACATCCTCAAACTCAAATGTAAATTTGGCTTTTATTTCATATTCTTTGTCTCTAGGAACTTCCAATGAATTGTTGATTTCTTAATGCGTCAGACAAATCCGAGTAACTAGTTTGTTCCTTATCTAATTCCCGGTCATCTGTCGATATAGCAGTTCGAAGGGACGTACTAACTTGTTTCCAAAAATTATTGTGAATAATGTTTATTATAGCAGAACTTCCTATGAAGGCCAGAATAATATTATTTTTCACTTAATCACTTTCTATAACTGTAGAGGAACCTTCAATTAATGATTTTACAATATACCTGTGGCAATGCTCTCCAGGCTCGCAGTAACATAGAAGTGTTATAATTTCCCCGTTCTTTGATCTTTGACGCAACTCTTCAATTTTATTAACAGCTTCATTTCCGTTCATCTGTGGGAGGAATTTTACTCTGTATCTTTTCCAATCTTCCTCAGTCTTTTTACTATCATCCCATTTATTCAGTGTGTCCTCTTCTGGAGATAAATCCCTGGTCCATTCATCGAAACGGTCTTTCTTTTGACCTATTGGCCATTTTCTAGTAATTAAAATCCTTGTGCCATCCGAATATTCTTTTGGATCATAGATTCGCTTTGTTTTAATCATTTTTTTCAATCATGTCCATTGGTTGCTATTGGAATCTCTTCCTTTTTTGGTTTCTGTCTAGTTTCTGAACATGTTGCAATTGTTTCATCTATTGCTCTTTCTTGCACTATCTTGTATTTTTGATAGAATATGCGTGTTGTGCTGCGATTGTAATTTTCTTCATTATTAATCATTTCTTGTCACAGTCTTTTTGATTGAAATTAAAATTTCTTAATCTCATACTCGTAAATGATTTCGTGGAATGCGAGTCGTATGTAGATAATTCAATTGTCCCGCATCTTTGAATTTTAAGATCGGAGTAAGTTTAGTCATTCATAATCATCAGTCCTTAGATAAAATTTCTGAAATGTGCTTGCGTAATTCATGATTATTTCTAACTTCTTGTAAGCCCAAAATTAACTCAACAAGATCTTCGAATTTCTTAGTTGTAATATGATTGGCAACCAATAAAACTTCAATATTACTGTAAAGGTCTTCCATTTGGACACCCATACGGCTAAATGTCGTTAAGACTTCCTTTTTGAAAGGGTCTGTCTCTTTTTCTGCATTCTCCTGGCACACTTGACTGTAATCTAGCATTGATTTCTTTGCGATATCAATATCTTTTCTATAATCATGAAAATCTCTTTCTTGTTTTTTCTCATGCATTAAAAATATTATGTCAAAGGT
>DATBHO010000116.1:0-21354 GCA_036557405.1 Nitrososphaeraceae archaeon | reverse complement strand
TCAAAAAATGGCGAACTAAAGACCTCATCGATATTATTGATATCAGTAGCAATAACATTGGCAATAGTATTGTTAATGTACGCAGGTCTAACGTACACAGAGGGTGCAATGAAACAATACTCTGCATGCAGAGATAAAATAGTAGGTTACGAGCAAAGTGGAATGTATACAAGCCCAGATCAGTTTAGATTAGCACTGTCATTCTGTGAAGGAAAATAACATAAAGTAATTTTTTTTACTCGATTTTTAAGGGCATTTTAGAAATCATACGACTTCCCTGATTGGAGTCGAATTGTTAACAATACGAGTCTCGACAGTTTAAGACATGGCAATTAATTATTGACAATTAGTTCAACTTACACTTGATATTAGTACCTCGATTTCTCAACCTGAAAATTTTTTAAATTAGTTAAACTATGGTGGTATGATCTAAGATTATCACTTCTCATGGTGCGCTTGACTCATTGGCATTTGGCTTCATAGCATCAAGCCCTTTACTGATAGGTTGTATAGTGTCTCTCTACTAACTTATCACAGAAGTTGATATCTACGATAATGGCTTTTGGCAGTGGCGTATTAATTGCCACATTAGCGTTCTCAATATTGGTAGAAGCCTTTAAGGTCACTCATGCTCTACCCGCGACCTTATTCGGGTTCATCTTAGGTGGTATTTCGTACGCCCTTGCAAATGCAATTCTAGAGACAAAGTCAAAAAGTAAATCCTCAAAAAGTGGAAAACTAGTCGCCTATAGCAAGGCTGCCACTAATAGCAGTCCTCCTTCTGGTAAGTCCTTATTCATTGGATCCGTCATGGATAATATCCCCGAGAATGCGGCACTTGGAATTACACTTGCTTCAGGAGGTATAATAAATATAGCATTTCTCATAGCGATTTTCGTTTCAAACTTGCCTGAAGGACTGGCATCAACTAGTGATATGAAATCCTCTGGACTAAGCAGAAGATATATAATCATTTTGTGGTCTGCGGCAGTTGCGATAGGAACGTTATCAACAACTATTGGCTACAGTGTATTATCCAATGCCAGTCCACCTATAATTTCAATATCCATAGCATTCGCAGCTGGGGCTATTCTTGTAATGTTAGGAGAAACCATGATCCCCGAGGCATTTAAGAGAGAGTCTTTTGGGAAGGGAGTTGCGCTTTTGGCAGGTTTTGTAATTGCACTATTACTCACAAAAGCACAAGGCGGATAAGACATGTAGAACCATGTTTACAATGAACCTGCGCTAATTTTAAAGAGAACCATTTGTAATTCATGAGTAGGTGTTTCCCGGCCAATTGAAACCCAAAACTCATAAATCAACCAATAAAAAAATAAAATTCACTGCAAAGGAAGAAAAGTTTCTTTTAAGTAACGAAGCATGTAGGATAGCAACGGTTACCGCATATAATACTCCGCACATAACACCCGTTTCTTTTATTTTCGAAAAAGGAAAGTTCTATTTCGCCACCGACTACGGCACAAAGAAGTACAAGAACCTTGAACAAAATCCCAAGATTGCTCTTGCCGTCGATATTTATTCTTCAGCAAATAATAAAGCAGTTATAATTCACGGAACCTTAAATTTCATTGAAAGTGGTACAAAGTTTAAGGAATTATACGATATCTTCTATAGAAAGTTTGATTGGGTTCGCAAAGACCCGTGGAAAGAGGGAGAAGCGCCTTTCGTACAAGTGGAACCGTACAAGAAGATAAGTTGGGGGCTTGATTGAGTTTAGATGAACGGAAAGAGGACAAGAAAAAAGTAACTAACATTGAAAATAAAATGAATACTGGTACAATGTTACTGATATCAGAGATTTGATTCAGCAGATTTTGTCTATGTTTGTATTCGATTGCCTCACCGAACTTTACTATTTTGAAAATTTATAAACTATAGATGCATAGTTGTATGGCCCTCCCCACTTACCATCAAGGTTCAGATCCCACTATCAGCCTTTTGCTTTATATATATAAGTAAAAATCTTTCGTTGACAGCAGAGATAGACGTACAAGTGTAAGATTTATTATTTTTCAGATATAAAAATTATAGATTAATAAACTCTATGATTCTAGTAGAGGTATCAAATACAGCTATTGTTGCGTAAAATCCGAAGAACCATCCTTTCGCTGTGCCTGGATTAACAACCATAGTTCTTCCAATCGTGTCACTGGTTTTTCTATGCGTGTGTCCGTAAATAACCAGATCATACTCTCCAGATTTGATTAAAAAATCTCTTTTTGAAGAGATAGTACCATGGTAAATAACAAATTTCACTCGATCGTATACTCCTTCATAAATCTCTCCTTTAAGTTCTCCATGTATTTTGTTAAAAGCTGATGTAAGTCCTGGAATATTTGTGTCATTGTTTCCTAATATACCAACAAGTTTGATTCCTGCAAAAGATTCAACAGCAATTGGACTTACAAAATCGCCTGCATGCAGAACTACATCCACTTGTCTGTTATTAAATTCACTTACAGCCTTTAGTATATTGTCAATGTTATCATGTGTATCTGATATTAGCCCAATTTTCATAATAGATGATAGACTAGTCCTATTAATATAAAGTAACGTTTAGTAATTTATTTACAATATTTTGATTTTTTATGAAAGTCATGGTTGTTCTAAATGCATAATAGCTTGACTGCAAACGATATAGTTCTTGGATTTTTTCGATCTCTTGCATCTTTTAAATTAGAACTAGTCCTAATTGCTAATGTAAAGCCATATTCTAGAGCATATAATAAACATTACCAACTTGGGATAAATCATATTGATCAACTAAGCCCAGTATCCACTATCAAAGTGGGTAATCTGGTGATTCCACATTCTGCTATTGCTACAGGTGTACTTTTTACATCACTAACAGTAGGACCTGCCCTAGTGTAGATAACATAATTTCCAGTGTTTAATGTCGTTCTAAAATTACCCATTGAATCTGTTTTAGCTTTGGAGATTATAGTATTGCCATCTTCTGCATATATATTAAGTTCATAATTTGTATAAAGTCCGCCGATCTCCAGCACATACTAATTCATGCTGACGGTTCGAACACGGCAATGTCAGAAGCGTCATAAGTATCATAAACCTAATAGGTTTAATAATAAAAATTATACAACCATTCCCGTATTGAGCAAATCATTGGATTCTAGGGAGTTCAAATTAATATTAAAGCCAAAGATATTTAAAAATTTAAATAAAGGTCTAAAAAAAATCCAAAAAATAATTGACACTAAAGTTGATATCTTAAATGGTAAATTTATACCTGAGCCTGATATAGAATTAAAATATAGAAGAACTTACTACCTAGATACAGTAAATCACAAGTTAAGATCCAAAAATTTCTTTTTGAGAGTAAGAGAGGACAAGCAATCAAATAAATATACTACAACATTAAAATGTAGACATCCCGACAGATACATCTCCGCAGAATATGATCTTTCAGGTCCAACAAATCACAATATTAAATTTGAAGAAGATATAATTGCTCCACATATAAGCCAATTTTCAATTTCAGCTGATTTTAAATCTGATTATGAACCTGAAATCAAGAGTCTGGCAGAGCTTAATAAAATGTTTCCTAGATTGACTAAATACGATGTAGGTGAAGGAATGTTAGAGAAGGTAAATAATTTCGAAGCTAGAGAAATTTCAGTTGAACTCGGGAAGATCTCATATAATGATAACAATGATAAGAACGAGAAGGGACATGAAAATAAAATTAATACATCGCTAAATTTTTGGTACTTGTCAAAAAAAGCAAGAATACCATTAATTGTGGAATTTACTTATGACTATTCTGCAAAAAATAAAGAACAATGGCAAAAAAATAAAAAAGATGAACTGAAAACACGAATTGAGGAATTTCCTGTATCTCTTGTAAGAAATACTTACCAATTTTATAATTCAATGCAAGACACAAAAGTAGTAGATTTAAAATCTTCAAGAACAAAAACAGAATTTGCATATAAATATAAAGGATAGACTATTTCTCCTCGTTTAATTTAAGAAATCATCTGATTCATTCAATCAGATTAGTTATTAGTATCATCGCTTTAGTTATCTTAAAGATGATCCAAAATAATCCGCAGAAGCAAATAGACTACTATCACTAGCGCGAGAATTAGAACCAGATCCAGAAGCTTTTTCAAGGTTAAGGGAAAAATGTGAAACATAGATTGAAGTTATTTGATAGAATAGATACTTATAATTTTGCTTCATGCTATTGCAATATCAGTTCAAGTTAGAGATGGAAAAAAGACACATATTCAGATTTTCTTTTTATTATTAAAATAATGAGTTCATTACTTTTTCAAATTTTTCACACGTGCATAATGTACAAGAAGTGTCCATAAGGTCTCCAGCCGATTTTGGATGGAGCAGTGAATAGTGGTCATTGCTACCGTGATGACAGCGTGGATTTGAACATATTTTTCCATCTTGGATATTTTTACCTTTTTTAGTTTTTATCTTCAATAGGAATATTTACAGTTGTAATAAACTTATTTCCTATTATAACTCTTTAATGTTCACCAGTATTACAAATTTGATTAGGAAGAGCCTGAAAAATGACTAATATATAATCTCAAGTTTTATTATGATGATATTAATTTTACGAAATACAGCTAGTTTTTGATGACAGTAACTATATTATTCCTAGTACTCGATTCGAGCGTTTGTCAATAAGAGATTATTAAATAAGCATATCAAGCAAATTAACGCGTTTGAAAGGCTATATAATTTCCATTTAATCATGAAAGGTTAATAAAATAATAATGTGTTAAATGATTATTGCCTATTAGTAAGGTTCTAGTTGCAGTCGACGGTTCTAAACCATCCTTAAATGCCAGCAATTATGCGATTGACTTTGCCAAAAAAAATGAAGCGGAATTAATTGTATTATGTATTGTCTCTCCTGTTCCATACAGTCAATTCGAATATGCGAATATTGGGAGACTTGGAGAAATTGAAAAGGCTGAAAAGGATAAAGCGGAACATGATTTAGACAGTGTGAAACAAAAGGCAACAGAAAATAAAGTGAAGGTTAAGACTGATGTTCTTATAAAATATACCTCAGTCGTAAAAGAGATTGTAGAATATGCAGATACCAATAAAATAGATTTGATTGTTGTTGGTAGTAGGGGAATGACTGGATTTAAAAAACTATTGCTAGGTAGCGTTGCAAACGGTGTGGTAACGTATTCACGTTGTCCCGTATTAGTAGTGAAATGAGCATCAATAATTATATACAAATTTCTTGCTTTTGATTAACAGCATAACCCTCAAACCTTGTTAATGCATCTAGACTATTTGAGTAGCAAGTTTGTTCTATATTTATAGAATCAGATAATATCACGAGGATTTAATATAAAAAGTGCTTTGGATAGTGACTCAGCAGGAAATATTTCAACACACTTAATGATATGAATATCTGTCAAATTTTCCCTTTTACTTAGCCGTAGGAATTAATTGTTTTTCTGCAAATTCGTGGAAGGCAGGATCAAACCATTTTTCCATCTCGATGGTGTTTTCCCATATTTGCATTATCTCTCCTTGTAGAAATGAACACTTCATCCATCTCAGCCAACCGGTCCACTTATTATCGCTTAACGCTTTTCCTTGCTGCATATGAAAAACATGTGCAAATGTAAACAATATAACAAATGCATATGCAAGTTCAGGAGAATTTACATTGGTCTTGCTTATCAGCCTTATTAGTTCAGAGTGTTCAATTACTATATCGTGTAGTGCGTGCATACCTTGAGCAAAATCGTTTAGGACTTTAGTTTCAATATCTTCTGATAGTTTCTGCGTCTGCTATCTGGAGAAATATAGCACTACAAACATAGTGCCAATTATTCCCATCGCTTCAGCCATACCGAAATATTCTGTTAAACCAATCTCAATCATTTTTAAATCAACTGTTCGTATCTTTTAGAGACATAACAATAAGTGCCATCCTCATCAATATCATGTAAATCTCTTGTTTGATTACATAGAATGCATTTATCTGATTTTTTTAGTCATTAGATTCTTGGTTTCTATTTAGGCTATAGCAGTTGGATAACAGTTTTCTAGACACCAAATAAGAAGAATGTTCATCTTCCATGTTGCATGGTAGTAAAGATCCTATTAATGGATAATAAGATTCGTGTAGATGGCAAGGATAGTAAACCAACTTTTTAATGATTTTTGCAAGGACTTTACTGTTGCTCGTTAAAACTGGCAAGTCCCGAAATGCATGATGGTGGACAGATCGGGACCTTCCAGTTTATGCAGCGTATGTTGTCTTGTTTCAATCACATAAACGGATTTGGAAAAAAGAGACGGAAACGTTCATGTCATCAAATCTAGATTCTCCATTTCCTTTATCCGCATACGTGATACAATGCAAATTACAAAAATAAATAAAATTTCGGGAACTAATTTAAGCAATACTTAAGAATAGGTGGTCAACACAGCATGCCATATAATCGGTCCATTAAAATAAAATGTGTTTTTTCATTGGTTCACAGTTGATGTCCTTTCCAAATATTGTGCTTAACAAATAATAACTTTAGTCGATGAGAAGGTTATCCATATTAGTGATACAACATCTATTAGAAATCGACATTACAGGATCTAATTTAAGCAATACTTAAGAATAGGTGAACCAAAAATATTATGATTATGCATAAGAACAAAATATACTCGTGTGTAACTTCAGTTCTTTTTATACTGCTGTTAGCCACTAGTTCAACTTTATTGACTATAGGAACAATATCCGGTCAGATGATGAGCGGTCCTAATATGATGAATAAGGGGAAAATGGGTATGGGGTCTGGCATGAACTTTACGAGAGGTGAAAATATAACAGGATCAATCGACTTTATGTCCGCTATTACAAAGGCAATAGCTTCACAGATAAAAACTAGTTTGAGTGATGCTTCAAGCGCAGCAGAAAAGAGTATTGGGAACAATTCTCGTGCTGTAGCAGGTCATGTTAGTGATGAAAATGGATACCTTGTTTACGTTGTAGCAGTTGTAGATTCTAACGGCAAAGTTCATAAATTAATAATTGATCCGTCGAACGGCAAAATTCTACTGTCGCGAGAGCTATCAGGATTTGAAGCACTAATGATGTTGCATCAAGGTATGCAAGCTGGAGGCCACGATATGTCCATGATGAATCCTGATTTCAACTATGGCCATCCAATGATGATGAGTCCGGGTTCGAACTTTGGCCGTTGAGTGATTTATCGAGCGCAATCAATCAAATTATAAAATAGTTAAATAAATGGAGAAAACCAGTGGATTTCTTGGTGCAAATAATGCATTGTCATTCGACTAATGTTATTTTGCAAATTAAATTCGACAAATTTTAAATAAGAATCAAGCTTGATTGGCTTTCGATGTCATTCCTTAACCTGTCACTCTCCTAACAGTGACCAAAAGTAAAATTAGATACCAACTTCTTACAACGTCTTACATCCGTCGAGGTACTTACTATATGAAACTTCAATAATTATGTAAATGACTCAAGTTCTATTGATTGCGGTTGTTACTGACCAAAAGAGTAATCTATACAAGTATTACAAGTAGCAGTAGGAAATAAATGATGACGACATGAACGGCAACGTTGCTGATTATTATATATGCTTTTGCAATCAAATATGAAATTGATGTTAGTGGTTCAGGAAGTCAGAGCTGGCTAATCTATAACATTTGAAGAACAAATATTTATTTAAAATCGTATGCTTTTCAAACTTAGCTTCTGATCATAGAGTTAATCATCATCATAACATCATAAGAAGGTAGTTCTATTATCAAGTGAATAATGTTCTAGTCATAAATTCAGATTTAACTCGGTAGAAAAGAATCACTTCTTTTTTTCATTATGGTTCTTTCACAATCTACTTATACATTGTTTAATATCTTTTTGCGATAACAAGCCTTGAACACAAAAAACGTGTTAATGTTTGTAGTGCTGTCTGCAGGAATGTTGACAGCGCTATCAGCAACAATGATCTCACAAGCAACACCAGCATTTGCTGACAAAAGCAAGTGTAAAGACAACGACAGCAACAACTGTAACGACTCCAGAAACGAGTATGTAGAACAGAAGGTTAACTGTAAAATAGAAAATGAAAATAAAGATCATAGTGACAAGAACGACAACACACCTGGTGATCAAACACTTAATTGTCAGGCCTTCGGTGCAGGGAATGGAAATCTGAACTTTGGCAATGTGCCTTAGTATACTCCGTACCGTAAAGCTTAACTTACCAACTATTGGAAACAAATCTAACTACCAACTTCTTTTTTTTCTTTATCTAATATACAGTTAGCTATGCCAAATAACTAATTTATTTTACATTTTACATTTTAGCTTTTAATTTTAACCTTAATACATTTAAACAATCAGCATAACTGTTCGTAGGTGCAAAGAGTATCATTTCTTTTGTGGGTGTTTCATTTTTCTATATCATTTTTCAGTTTTATATAACAGAATTCTATGTCAGAAATCTTAAATATCTAACATAAGATTCTTCTATACGATGAAATCAATATTTCATATCGCATTACTGTCGGTAGTGATTGCACTAGTGGTGGGACTAACTACTACGACAATAATACCTAAAGCAATTGCACAAAATGAAAATAAATCAGAAAAAATGGAAATGGCAAATATGACCAATGCGTCTGCGCCTTTAGGAAAGATTCCTTCGATGTCGACACCAGGCGAAAAGACATTTTACATATTCACATCAGAAGTTGAGAATGTCGATGAGAACAAATTAAAGGTTGCAGGGGATTCGTTCTCAGTTCATACTCTTGTTGTAAATAAGGGAGATAAAGTTACCATACACTTTTACAATGTCGATGATGTTAAAACAGAAAGACACTCCTTTACGATAGGAGACCCATACAAAGTGGATATCGATCTTGGTTTTGCCCAGAATGGAAACGCGACGTTTACGGCAGATCAAAGTGGAATATTCCCTTACTATTGCAGATATCATTTACCGGTCATGACAGGACAACTGGTAGTATTACCGTAACAGGACTACCTTTTTCTTTTTTTAATATTATAATCTTTTTATTTCGTTACTACAAAGTAGATAGTGATTTATGCTGAGTTATTCTACATCTGCGTCGTTATGGGAAGTTTCATATAATCACTATTGTAGAAGTGCCGCGATGTTGGTATTACTCAAGATGATCTCCTTTGCAACGGCGGAGACTTGTATACAAGTAACACTTTCTAGCACATCTTTAAAAATGTCTCCTTCTGAGCAAAACCACTCTGTAAAACCAGAATTTTCATCAGGTTACTTTTACGTGCTTACATTAGAATAATAGAATATTATTGAACGGCAGAATATAAAAGTAGGTAATATGATATCCGCTCATATGAACGAGTTTAAGCAAAAAGCTATTGCAACGTGGTCTTCTGGAGATTATCGTAGTATAGCGACATTTATTCCACCTATATCGGCACATTTAATACGATTAGTAAATATCAGTCCAGACAAATCAGTCCTTGATGTCGCGTGTGGAAATGGAAATACTGCCATCACTGCTCGCAGGATAGGAGCAAGGGTCACCGGACTAGATTTGACACCTGAACTCTTGGATCAGGCGGTCGAAGAAGAATCAATGGCAGAAATGGATGGCATAGAATGGAAGCAGGGAGATGTTGAAGATCTTCCTTTTGAAGATGAGTCGTTTGATATCGTCCTTTCAACTTTTGGACACATGTTTGCACCTCATCCAGATTTGGCAGTTAAAGAAATTGTAAGAGTTACGAAGAAAGGGGGTACAATTGGATTTGCAACATGGCCTCCAGAACTTTCTGTAGGAAGCATGTTTCGGACAATTACAAAATATACCGCGAATTCCGTTCCGAATCCCCCTCCTTCTCCAATGGAATGGGGAATTCCAGAGGTTATCCGAAAGCGTCTCACAGGAGTCAACGGGATATATTTTGAACGAGGTACTGTTAATGTCCCAGTATTGAGCCCAAATCATTATTGGAATCATTTCAGTACAAAATACGGCCCTCTAATACAGGCTATCCGACTAGTCAAAGAACAAAGCGAAGAAAAAGTGGAACTCTTACGAAAAGATTTCCTGAATACCATTAAGCCTTATATTTATGACAATGATTTAAGAGTAGGATATCTTCTAACGATTGGAATAAAAGGGTAGGTCCAGCTTGATGCTGCTCACTCCCCTAGTCTAAGATCTTCCAAGGAACAAGGGAATTTTTAATATCCACATGACGATTCATAATTCTCTGTAAGGTACATACAGTAATAATAATGCAATTTTTGAAAATAAACAGCAATAATTTGATATTTACCGTACAACCCACATTCTCAACTTGATGTTTTGAGTATGCGTACAGTCTTCAATATTTTTCTTTAAGGTATAACAGCAAACGAGTTTTTGTAGTACAAATATTATTCCATGTAACCGGTGGCAACACCGATCCCGACTGTTGGCTGACCGGCTGGAAGGTCATCAGATACCTTGTATTTTTCTCCTTTCACTCCAACTTTTCCTCTGATTTCAACGTGAAATTTATTTCCATCTATCTTGACTCTGTTGCCCCAACGTTTGTGATCTTTCAAAATTTCTTCTGCCATCTTCTTTTCAATTTTGCATTGAAGGATACCGTTTTCCCAATATTCCACTTGTTCTTGTTCTTGTTCTTTTGTATTCATTATAATCACATCCGAAAATTTCTTATTGTTGTATATATTCTAGCAGCCTCATTTACCTTTTTCGCATACAATATTGTCTAAGGATTAATCCAAGTGCAGAACCAAATGACTTTCAAGTTTTAATCGTCGCCATGGTTTCGCCGATTTATCAATCCTGATGCCAAAGAGGTTTTAATTACTTATTGGTAGTAGCTTTTCTTTTTCCGATACAGATCGTTCTGGTAGCGGAATGTTTCAGTAAGGGACAAAATTTTTTTCCCACATCAACTCAGGTCCTAAAGATCACTTCATTTTTTACTGTGTTATTTGACCACCAAGTGACATAGATCGGTTCTATTTAAGAAAGCCAACATCAAATAATCATTCGAGTTTAATTAGAATTCAGAGATAAAGAGATTCATAATTGCAATGAATCTAAAAATCATGTTAGGTATGGTTCAAGCGATTGGATAAACGCATGAAATCAAAATTCAGATTTAATGATTAAAAATACACTCCAATCCAGCACAAACTGATAAGCCACTTAAATTAAATACCTTCCCACCCTTTGCAAGTATATCCTTAATAGAGCGTTTGAACCAAAGTTTGTACGTTTGACAGTTTTAGTACAAATTTCTGATATCCATATAGGCAGCCTATATGACGCTTCAGTATTTGATAAAATAGTTCAAGAAGTAAATAGTTTGAAACCCGATGGCATTATCGTGACGGGAGATATAACAGATGAAGGAATACTTCCACAATTCGAACTTGCACGAGTAGAATTAGAACGTTTTAATTGTAAGGAACTAATTGTATTGCCAGGGAATCACGATTACAGACACACGGGTTATTTATTATTCAAGAAGTTCTTTCCATCCACCCAAACCTACGATATGGGTGACGTGTTACTAATAACACTCCATACTGCGAGACCAGACAGAGATGAAGGTGAGGTGGGGTATAGACAACTTTTGTGGATGCAGAAGATTATTGAGAAGTTTGAAGGACAACAAAAAAAAATAATTATCGCCATGCATCACCACTTGATTGGGATCCCAGATACTGGTACTGATAAGATCATAATTTTGGATGCAGGAGACGCCCTCAGGGTATGCTTGGAATCTAAAGTTGACTTGGTTCTATGCGGTCATAAACACCGTCCATGGGTGTGGAACCTTGGATCTCTCCAGATTGCGTATGCAGGTACGGCCAGCTCCTCTAGATTCAGAGGATTCTTCCAAAACACCTATAATATCATAGGTGTAAAAAAGAACAATTTATCTGTCAACCTGAAGATAGTTGGTGGAAAAAATTTTCCACTCTCAGATCTAGTTTCGAAGTATAAACCATTTCTTAGCACTTGACCATTCCCACCATGGTTGTTCCCTATTGTTGCAATTGGTTCACAAATCTCTGAATTCGCTTGACTTTACAAGTTTGGTTTTTTTTGCTAAGCTCTTTATTTACCACCTGCATGTAAGATTTAATATCATTTTCATCCATTGATGCTTCAATTCCAGTCCTGTCACTCATAGATTAGGATACTTTCCTTGCCGCCGGTAGCAATTGCTTTTATATTTCATTTTCCATCTCTGCAGTTCCTATATTATGTAACAATTTTGATTGCTCCATCACAGATTTTTTGATTGATTGACGTAAAGCCATATCTTGAGAAATAGAAACTGCAGAAAAATAAAGACCATTATATATCAAATAACAAGATAATCCCGTAAAGGAGACAGAAATAAGACCATAGGGTGGATGAGCAGCTTGAGCTGTCCACGCAGAACCAGCGATGTAAAACAAAACGGAGCCATACACAGCAATTATCATATAGTTCCTAGCTGCAGTACCAAATTTCAGAGTTCTTGCTATTGATAAAAAGGCGACTCCAAATAGTATACTGGCAAATACTGCTGAAAGAGAGAAAATTAGAATATTAGTCATTGCATTTGAATCCTCTGATGGAGTGAAAAAGCCAAGGCTGAAGAGGGGAAATTCAATGAGATAATATGTCATAGGTGCACCCATCATAATCCAGAATCTAACTTTACCAAATTTTTCAATATAAGGTCTTAGCAGCATGACTGTTGCTATCCAAGTTAAAATGTAACTAGCACTACTTGCTATTTGATACAGCGTATCCGCAGAAGAAGGTGATTCTGAAAAGACGGCAATATCGCCCAACTTTATTACTACTTCATTATTGAATTATTCTCATTCCAAATTTAAGTAATGTTATTTATCAAGTTGCGCGCAAAAGTAAATGTTTTTTTTTGTACTTGATTTTCTGTTTTATTAGTAAATCCAATTGGTTATGCAACATGTGTTTGTGTTGCATCATCATGTCATAAAAAATCCAGTTATCTTCAACTTTTTCAATTATTGTAGCTAATTTTTTGATTGCAATTCTCAGAGCAATTATGACCTTGTCAAATGACTTACACAGTTGCTCGTAGGAACTAGCGCTCGTAACGTGACTGAACATAGTATCCATACCAATATTTTTGGAAGTAACTCCTTTTACTATTTTACGTACCATTCGGGATGATAGATGTTCCTCGCGTATCAATTCTGTTAAGACCGTTTGTGTATTATTATTATTATTAATTGGAAGCAATTCTTCTATGCTAGCGACATTAACAGCAGATTGAGAAATTAAATCTAATATGTTTTGAGGAAGTTTCACTAGTTTCAATCTACGAGAAACATAGCTTGGACTTTTACCAATTTTCTTCGATAATTCAGAAATCCCTCCCCACCCGAAATCGAGGACATATTTCTTGAACGCTTGAGCTTCTTCAACTGGATTTAAGGAATGTCTTTGTACGTTTTCTATGAGTGAGATTTCAAATGCCGATTTATCATCTAATTCTACTATGTGACATGCGATTTTTTTTAGTTTTAGTTTCCTGCATGCCTCAAATCTTCTGTTTCCAGCAATAATCTCAAACTTTGTCTGAGTAACTCTAACTACGATGGGTTGCAATAGTCCAATTCGCTTTATAGAGCTAGCTAAATCATCTAAATTTTCCATAACAGAACGAAGCAAATTAGATGAGGGCGAAATATCGCGAATGTCGATATCTTCAATTGCGCCAATTAACTCATGCATAGGATAAGCAAATGAGATAAATTTATTTAATAATTACTCATCATACGATCAGTATATCTGCGATCATCATAAAAGAGCGCACGACTAAATATTACTAGCCTCGAGTTGTAGTTGAAATTAGTATTTAGTTGGGTACAGATTGAAAGTAAACTTCTAATTCCTACAACCTTGCTAGCTGTAATTTACAATTTGCAACAAAAATCTTTATTTTCACATTTACAATTTATTGGTTCTTTCAAGCATGTCGGACAAATTATAGCACCGCAGCCTACGCACGTGTTATCAACTTTATTACAAGCCCAATGATTACACGTATCGGTGTTCAAATTTAAACTTATTATTCTAACATAGAGTATAAAATTCTTGAGGGTGTTCTGGAATTATAAAATTTAAATTAGTTATTGTTCGAGTCTCATGGATTGGAGAACGATTTACTTTAGGTTTGAAATAGTTATTTTTTATACAAATTGATACTGAAAGGCCAGCATAGTATCTGTAATGATCAGAACGAACGTATTTTATAGTGGTAACAGAATTTTTTATTCACCCTTGACGTGACCCAGACAATGATATATCTTAAAAGGTGCATACTTCATTTAGGAAAATACTCATGACACGTTATCTTAACATAAATGCAGTTGTACGACATAATTGTGAAGAAAAAATATCCAACTGTGACTTCTCTGGAAGATGAACAAGAGCAACCAAAATAAAGTACCAGCGCTGATTTTTTACTATTTTAAGAGAATAATTTGGAATTCGTGCTTAATGTTTTTAAAAAATTAATACTTATCCTCACTTGTCATATCCGTGTTGTGGGCTTGGAGTATAAAAAAATGTAGAGATAATAGTTACTTTCCTCCTAACAGATTTTTAAATTGATCCAGGAGTCCACCGCCAGTCTTATTCGCAGCATTTCCTGCCGCCTGACTTGCATTTGCGCTGGCATTTCCTGCCGCCTGACTTGCATTTGCGCTGGCATTTCCCATGGCATTTGAGGCGTTAGTCGTCACATTCTGAGCATTAGCCACTGATACATAAATCAGAGCAAATGCCAATAGTAGAGTCACACTTCCAAAATAGATTGTTTTTTTCATTATACAGTGATTGATAACATCATATTAATAGTTTATATCTAAACTTTGCCAAACAGCCGCTATTTTTCCAGGTGATATCGAATATTGATTATCTGAATTATTAGTAAAGACCCAAGGCTGGTATAAAGATTATTCCTATCACTTCCTCAAAAACAATATGCTTGAATATAAGCCAAAATTTGAAAGCCAATTGATGGGTGATTTATTCAAAGTCTTTTACCTATTATTGAATTTGCCAAAAGTAAGAACCCAAGCCCATATTGACGGCATCGATTCTTTTGAAGTTTATTATCCTTGGTTTTAAAGTAGCCTATCAATTCCAGAAAAATTAGAACGTGAAATGTAGACAACTAAGACTTATCTAATCATGTTTTGTAATAAATTTCTCGCAATTCTTCCATTTTATCTTTCCTTCCCCTTCTTTTTTGAACTATAGACCACTGCTGAGTATAACGTGTGGTAACATCCTCTACACTGTTGGCAGAAAATGCTAAAACATATTCATAATTCTTTCCCCAATTTTGCTCATAGTAGTAAGGATGGTCAAAAGCAATAGGATAGTCCAAAGTTGAGTCAATATGTACCCATTTGTTATTTATCAAGCATTCGTTCCAGCAATGATCAAGATAATCATTTACTATTCTAGTTCGAATTGGTAACGAGTTTGTAATGGCTCCAAAGAGTATAGACCATTCGCTACACCGACCAATTCTTGTCTCTGCAATCCTCAGTATATCATCATATCGTTGAAATATTTGTTTTGAACTACATACATTACATATGTGAATTTCTGTTTTTCGTAATGCTCCTGAATTGTCGTCTACAAGTTGAATACTCATTGGTATATTATTACATCTTACGCATTGTAGTTCCTTCGGCATCCATTTCATAAAATCATTTTTGAACCAATGTAAGAGAGACTTCAAAGTTTGGTCGTCCGCAATTAATTGTAGTACCTTTTCAGGTACTAATTGTTTGACAGAATCCAAAACTGACCGGTCATTATATTGGTCTGACACACTTTTGTATAATCTAAAGCTGGAGGCATATGATGAGAATTGAGTCAAGTGACTAATTCTTTAGATAGTCCCAAATTTATACTGCTTGATGAACTCATAGAACCGCACAGCTATATCGTGTTATCAATATTAGGACCAAGCAAGTGTTGTCGAATACTATATTTCATACCAAGTCAAATTTGATAATATCACGGGCTTCGAAACAGCTAAAGTTTTTCGTATTCTATTTGGCATCTTAACATCTATGTGTCGTCTTCAAAGATAACTGCATATTCATCCAAAACAATTTTATGAAAAAAAATAAACCAACGGGGACTTTTTGACAAATTTAATAACCAACTATCCTAGTTGGCGTTCAGCATTCATTAGAATATCTACCCTTTAGACATATGAGGATTTTTCATTAGACTGTCATAAGTTTCTAGAGCAGAGCTTTATTGGTTCAATCGAAATTCAATAATATAGTGGTAAAATGTGAATTGCGGTAATTATTTTCCTCGAACTCCGGTACTACAAGATGTTATCTGAATAGCCAACAATCATTAAATGTTTGGAGTTGCTTCTTGTGAATCCCTTTCCTTACTGCTTATATACGTAAATAGAGTATGAAACAGTCTACTTTATATTTATAAATTACATATGATAAATGAGCTATTAATGAGGTTTGTGAGAATGAATTTTATCATAATATTAATTACTTTTATCTTGGTTTTGATTCCATCATTTGCGGTAAATTCCTTATCACAGTCAGATAATTCAATATCAAATAGTTCAAAGACAAATGCTTCTACATCAGATGAATCTTCATTTGCTTCCCTGAGTAGGTCGCTTGCCGAAGCCAATCAAACAAAATAAGAATCGACTCCACCCCCACTTCCGTTAGGATCAGGATTAGAAGATAAAGGTGATGGTGGGCCCAGTAATTAGATCCATAAGTTGCACGTGAATTAAAGTGCCAAAATTAATAGGCACAAAAAGACAATTTCTATTCTCGATTGATTATATGAATATTGAGATCATGTAAAATTCTATAAATTCAATATTTCTTTTTATTTCTCATTCGCGTAAACATCTACTATAACGTAAAAGTTAATAATTACAAAGAAAAAATAGACATATGGGAAAATATGAGTTGCCTCCGTTACCATATAGCTACGATGCATTAGAACCACATATTGACGCAAGAACTATGGAAATACATCACACTAAACATCATCAAACATATACAGATAAGCTCAATGCCGCCCTTGAAAAATGTCCATCCGATGTGCAGGAAAAAGATATTGTCGAAATATTATCCAAACTTGATCAGGTACCAGCAGATCAAAAAAGTGCTATCAACTTTAATGGAGGAGGATTTGATAACCATCGAATATTTTGGCACAATATGAAGGCAAATGGCGGAGGTGAGCCAACTGGCTCTATCGCACAAGCAATTAACGAATCATTTGGGAGCTTTTCTACTTTTAAAGAGAAATTCTCTTCTACTACAGTGTTGATTCAGGGTAGTGGATGGGGATGGCTTGTATATAATCCATCAACCAAAAAAGTGGAGTACAAATCGATGCCAAACCAGACAAGTCCTAGAACAGAAGGTTTGATACCACTCTTAGGGTGTGATGTGTGGGAACATGCATATTATCTCAAGTATCAGAATAAAAGGCCTGACTACGTTTCAGCCTGGTGGAATGTTATAAACTGGGAAGATGTTTCACAGAGGTTCGATCAAGTAAATAAATAGAAAAACATTTTCTTTTGAAATGATCAAGATAGAGACCAAAAATAAGGGTCATCTTCTATGGAAGCTATAAATTGAATTTTTGATTGCTGCTCGCGTATTGTACACCAGAAGGTGTCAAGGTAAGTCCTTTAAAATTAGTACGATTCAAACAATTGGCATAGAATCGCCTTTCTTACCCTTTATATCTTTTTGAATTGTAAAGTCGTCCTGTACGTTACCCTTGTTATCATAAAAGGTTCCGGTAAGTTTACTGGAAGGATTGCCGTTACTAATACCTATATCCAAAAATCCAAACTTGCCATCAAATTGTTTGGCCACATAAGATTGCTGGCCTTGTAAAGGATAGAAACCTTCTCCACCTGTTCCTACTATCGCAAAAACTATTCCGTTAGTATTAGCGTGATGTCCAGTAGTAGAGCCATTTATTACAGTGGGTTTTGAACTCTCATCAGGATTAAATGTTATTGGGTATGTTCTCTGATAGTTATGGTTATGCGCCTGTAATACTAAGTCAACTCCGTATTTCTCAAAGAGTGGATGATAGATATTTCGCATATCTTTTTCAGCATTGTGTGTTGTTGGTGATGTATAAAATGGCCCATAGCTGGTTACTACTATCCAATCAATTTCTTTATTTTGTGATGTTTTTTCCAAATCTTGCTTTACAAAATTGTACTGCTCACTGCCAACAGTGTAGGGAGATTGTGAAGCCATGATAAGAAAATGCACTTTCTTGTAATCATAAGAATAGAATGGTTTGTCCAATTGAAAGCTTGTGAGATACTGATTCAGTTTTGCAGCTCCATCTTCCGTGTCATGGTATCCCAAAGTGATCATCATTTTACCTTTGAGAGGGGATGTTGCATCAAACCAACAATCAGCAGTACTATGATATGAAAGATCTCCCAATGGCAGAACTAACTCAGGTTTTTTCTCTTCTATACTTGCCACAGTATCCTGTGTATTTGTTGAACATCCAAAATCTCCAGTGGCAGCGAAATTAAAGCTCTCACCACTCTTATCATTTCTATTGTTATTATCATTACCACCATCAAAACCATAACCATCATAAGACTTGTGATCGGTACCCTTGTTATTATCATTGTTATTATCATTGTTATTATCATTTCCTTTGTTCTCTTCTCGTTGTTGTACAAGCCGTTGATTATCTTCTTGGTTTAGCAACTTGTCATTCAATCTCTTTACTTCTTTGCTTAAATCATATATTATCTTGTTTTCTTTGCCTTGCTTTATCTGCAAATTTGAATCTAATCCCGAAATTTTAAGTTCATTTCCGTTATTACCTTTATTATCAACTTTGCCTATGTTCTCTTTGTCTTGTTCTGATATTTGCTTGTCTTGATGTTTATTATCTTTGTTCTGAACATTTTTTACCTCAGTGTTAATGATGTTTTGGTCTTTGCCTATGTTCTCTTTGTCTTGTTCTGATATTTGCTTGTCTTGATGTTTATTATCTTTGTTCTGATCATTAAAATCATTTTGATTTTTATTGTAACCTGATAATGACTCATCTTTCTTGTTATCAGAAGAATGGTCTTTTTCCAACTTCTGCTTTAATTCTTGCATTTTCTGGTTTAATTTATCATTTAATTCTTGATTAAGTTGGCCTAGTTTTGATTGATCCTGCCCATTTTGCAGAGTACACTGGCTAACGTCTGCTTTATTGTCACATAACTCATTCTTCAATTCGTCAGGGTTGGGATTGGATGTTAAGTATGGTATTCCAAAGCCCCGTTCTGTTTTCTTGATATTTATTATTGAATATCTATCTAATTCATCAAATGAAACTTTATTCTGATGCGGGTGCGCTAATATATAATTTTGATTATTACTTAACAAATTTGAAGAAATAATGAGAGATATTATTGAAAACCCTACGATATAGCCCATATTTCTAAATCTATTATTCAGCAAATAACTTACAACTCCGAGTTACCTTGAAATAATAAATATTTTTAGATTTCAGGTTCTATTAGAAAATACAGTAAAAAAGTTATATTTTATTAATCGGGCAGCTGGTACATGCGTGATCACCAAGAACTAAATTGGTCTCTAAGATACTTAGCGTGAAAAATGAAGTATGGAAATTTTCATTATATTAGTACAATAAGATACTTTTGCTAGGAACAAACCTGTCTTCACGTTACTGATTTTAGATAGAATGGTATATTATGTAGTAAAAATATTTTCAATTATTGTTATGTCTTTTAGTATCATATTCTGGAAGAAAACTTCCAGATTCAGGTTTAAATTTTCCATCAGTCTTTATCTCGCCCAACAAATCGAACGGACTATTCTTACCAGAATGTAGATCTTTTAAGGAACCCTCCTTCTTTGCGACGTCTCTTTCCAGTTGCAATAATGCAAATACATCTTTGTTTTTAGATGATGTTCCGCTACCAGTTGAATTATTTTCTGTCGCTCCACTTAGAAGATTTACTTGTATTAGAGTAGCAGAAATCGATATCATTAACATCAAAAGCAAGATTTGCACAGCTATTACCATATGCAATATATATCCTGCATCTAACTTATATAATATTTTCCCTTATCAACTTCCTAGATAATTTAATCTAAGGAATAATATCGTAATATGTACGATATATCAAGCCAATATTGCCCAAACTTAATTCTGAATAAAGAAATAGATGATTATTCAGAAAAATGCTGCGACTTGTTCAAATACAGGTATATGAAGAAATAACGATTTATCTAAGGTCGTAATTACCCTACTTTCTCGTCCAAAATGTTCACACTATTTTTGATGTGATGGCATCTTGGAAAAAAACAAATATTGACTTCTATAAAATGAAATTCCGTTATTTTTTGATACCTAGTCCATTCTGAATTTCAAATGATTATCAGATTGGAAACTAGAGACTATGTTCTTGCATACGTAAATATCTTAGTGTAGTACATTCATTTACAATCTTGAATAAGTATGCAAAATTTTGGATTAAGAAACTTAACCTCGGTAAACATCCAGAGGGTGGATACTTTGCTGATACATACAAATCTGATAAAATTATACGTTTATCTGGTTATGATGGGGCTAGATCGTCATGCACAGCTATCTATTATTTACTAACAGGAAATCAATTTTCATCGTTTCATATCATGAAGTCAGATGAAATTTGGCATTTCTATTCTGGTTCCAGCCTGACACTATACATAATAGATTCAAAAGGAAAATTAAAAGAGGCCTTTCTTGGACCAAATATTAGTAAAGGAGAAACGTTTCAGCTGGTCATAAAGTCGGGTTGTTGGTTTGCAGCTTCAGTAAATGAGAAGAAATCTTATTCATTAGTGGGTTGCACAGTCTCTCCCGGGTTTGATTATAAGGATTGGAAAATAGGTAACAGAAAGAGGTTAGCAGAAATGTATCCTGGACAAAAACAGGTAATAGAAAGATTTACGAAGCAAGTCCGAACTTAACTCATATATTTAAAATTAACATGAATATGCATAATATAATCTCATAAAGTGGCTTACTACAGACTTACACAAAGCCCCTATCCACTTTTTTCACTACCATTTCATTTCGATACCGGTGCCAGAAAACCGAAGACATTATCTCCTTTTTGATTCTTCTCATTATGAATATTTTCATTTTCACTATAGTCATTGTGAACAGGTTTATCATCGGTAGTAGGATTCAAAACAG
>DATBHO010000115.1:0-2508 GCA_036557405.1 Nitrososphaeraceae archaeon | reverse complement strand
ATAAATAAATTGATAACAAGATATCCCTAACTTGCTATGTTAGGGCGTCATGGAAAATAATTCCTAGTGTGTGTCGTTCTCCATCATGCACTTCGCTTACGCCATGTCTCATTTGTGCTCGAAAATATCCTTTGCTACCTTTTATTGGTCTGAAATTTGTAGTGATAATTAGCATATCTCCTTTATGTGGTTTTAAGACAATTGCTTTTGATTGTGCTCTTGGGATTTGCTCTGTTAATACAAATTCTCCACCCGTATAGTCGGATTCAGGTTCATTTAGAAAGAAAACCAGTTGAAAAGGAAAAAAGATCTCACCATATAGATCTTGGTGTAATGTATTATGTCCACCCTTACCATATTTTAGTATAAGAACAGTGGGTTTTGTTTGATTGTGATCATGGCAAAGCCTCTGAAGGTCATCAAATGTGTCTGGAAAGTGTTGGTGTATGGTCAACATATTCATCCATGCATTTGCAATAGGTGCAAGCTTTGGGTAAAGCCCTGTTCTAATAGTCTGAATTAAATCGGGTAAAGGATATCTAAAATATTTATATTCGCCTAATCCAAAACGAAGTCTTTCCATTGAAATGGTTTTGCGATATAGATGAGGATTATTGTAATTGCTAACTATTTCATCACATGATTGACTAGGTAAGAATCTTGGCATCAAAGCATAACCTTTTTCATTCATTTGTCCTGTTAAGATGTGCCAGTCATCAACGACATTTGTAATCTTCCCATCTGGATATTCCATCAATATTACCTTAGTGATCTGGTCTTATATTTTCACAGGATCAGCAACATATGAAAGAATTTGGTCTTATCTTCCAAAAATATTAAAAAACATCTCTGTTATTCCAATTTCTATTACCTACTGTAATGTACTGGATGGTCTAAAGAGGAATACCAAGTGTCCTATTAATTTAAGAGAATGCCCCCCAATTTTTGTTTCTCTCTAGTTATCTTTTCATGCTATCTTCGTCGTTAGGATCAGCCGTAATTGGATTAAACCAGCGATCATTTGTTATACTCAAGTCGTGATTATCAGATCAATTAGATCAAATGGGTAGAACAAGAATTCGGTCAGGCATTTACACAACTATTCACATACCCAGTCACTATATAGTTAAATAAGATACTGTACAAAAAAGAAAATAGTATAACACAGCCGCCATTGGTCCTCACTCGCCAAATCTTAATGGAGACATTGGCTGTTTAGTTTTCTATCTGAGCCCAATGGCGGCAAAAATTTAACTCAGTTACTCAAATATCAATACAAAACTCGACTGCAACTAGGCAATTATCAGGATGTCATCTTAAATTTGAATTCCGAAACTTCTGGCTTGATTGGATTGAAAAGTATTCCATATATTGGAATCTTGATAACATAATTTCCATTTGATATATTTTGATTTTTAAGGATAGGAATCTCGGCTTGTCCATTGTACGTATGTAATGGGATTTGAGGTTGGCCAGTTTCATTAGAGAGCTGAAATACTATTTTACCGCCTTTTAAGATCAGAAAATTATAGTCGACATGTTGTTGTATTGTATTTGTGTGTGGTTTAAGGAAGAATACCTTAAAAAGTTCTTTCAAATCAGGATTGAAATGAACGCTTAACTTTTCAACTGATACGTCTAAACTTTTACCGTTTGTTGAATTTCTACCTATAAACGTATCTCCATTTACGCTTTGAATTACAAGTGTGTGAGACATCAAACCTATTAGACTTGCGAAAAGTAGTATTATTGAGGATGCAGAGGATAGATACAAGTGCCTTATTGGCATTTTTGCCAAACCTTAATTATATTTTTCGAAGAGCCTATTACAAAAATAGACCTCATATTAGTAGTAAATGTCTGACAAATCATCATAGCATAAAGATGAATTACGGATGAATTTAATTTCATTTTACTCATAAAACAACTACTGTCAGTTATGATATTGTTTATACATCAACAAGATGTCACCGGAAGTTGGCATATTAAATGGTTCACTGATCTTGTCAATGCTATGAAAGGAGGGATATTATTTGCAGAGGTCAGAACATAGGATCATCATACAGGTAAAATAAAGGGTCAGATAGCATCAGGCTAATGATATCGCATTAAAGATATTGCATTATTATTCTGTGTACTAGGCTTATATGTATAAGGATTTTTGCAGAAGTTGTATTATTAAAGCTAATAACAAAAATATCACTTAATAATAGGTAAGCGATTGCTACAGTAATAATTACATACTGCATATTGTGTATCTATTGGTTATGATTTTCTAGTTCTAATATAATTCCGGCCAATACTGTTATACCTACAACGAAGATCGCAATACCTGCATACAATGACGAAAAAGATGCATTCGAGGATTGAGGTGGAATAATTAATCTGAAATGATGCTAAGGCTACTGCAGAAATATTTGATCCGACAGTCGCGATAACTTGATAAATACCATAATCTGGGAATAAATATTTTAATGAAAAATAGCCATTAGGAGCAGTTATATTGTT
>DATBHO010000114.1:0-17714 GCA_036557405.1 Nitrososphaeraceae archaeon | reverse complement strand
TTGCAAATCATTTTCCAAGTTTCCGGTTTTTGCCAACGATACTAATGTGCTGTCTATATCTCTTCCAGAAAGGTGAATATATCGTCTTACTACTTGGCTACCAGCAGTCCAACCGAAAAAAGCCCACATTTGGGCTTCGGTTAGGTGTTTGGCAAGGTGAGTAGCTCTTGAGTGTCGCAATATGTAAAGTCTGGTATCCTTTTCAGGAAATATGCCTTTTATTAATTTCTGAATTATTTTTTCAGCTCCCCTTATACCTAATGCTTTATTCTTGTAGTTGGTAGATTCACTTACCCATATGCTATAGTCGGATTTATCCTTTAATGGATGAATATCAAGCCATTGTTGAAAAAGTCCGGCATACGTCACGATTCTAACGATTCTCTCGCCTGTTTTTCCCCTAAGGATGAGCTGTACTCCATTAGTATCAATCAAAAAGTCAGTATTGGAAATTCGCAGGAATTCCTCTGGACGAGCTCCAGATTCATACATACAAGCTAAGAATGCCTTCTTCTGAAGTGTCGGAGCGGAATCTATCAGCTTTATGACCTGTTCTTCTTCGAGGTATTCTCTGGTATCCAAATATCTTGGTGCAGTATACAATTCCTTTCTGACTCTTGTGCTAAAAAATTTTACTTGGTCAGGATATGAATCGCTGTTTCCGTAGACTACCTTGTAGAATAACTTTAGTATCTGTCTAAATTTTTCGTTAGTGGATGGCTTATAGTTCTTCTGTTCCATCCATCTCAAAAATTTTCTTAGATCATCCCTCGTGGTACTTCTAAACGTTTTACCTAACTGCCTTCTAATCGTAATAAGAGCAGTAATGCATCGAATTATCCATAAACTCGCTCTTTCTCTGTCCTGCATATGTTCTATTAATTTTAGCACATCTATTCGATCCGTTCCATCTAGATCCGTGCTTATTTTGTTTATCCAATAATGTAATTTGACGTTCCTGTTGTACAGATCTCGCAATGTGCATCCTTTAGTATTCTCGTTATGCATACTATTATCAATTTCGTGCTGATTTTTGATCTGTATTTTCGCATTTGTGAAATTAGATTCACATTCACATCCTATGTTTTTCTTAAGAATTCGAACCGTGGTTTCTATGGGGCTGGTCGGATTCGAACCGACGACCTCCAGCGCCCGAGGCTGGCATCATACCAAGCTAGACGACAACCCCCAGTTGTTATTTCAAACTTACCTTAATATAATATAAGATGTAGGTCCTGATTGCTGTAGCTGTCTTTCATGAGATAATACAATATTATTCAAATTCATTCATGAAAGGATAATTAATACTTCTAGAAGTATGAGTAACTATGTTTGATTGAACCAGTTTTCTTACTATGTTCATTGCAAATGGTAATGCTCCAGTCGCACCAGGAGAATTATAATTCAAAATGTGTAATGATGATTCGCCTTCTACAAGTATACTCTCAGATGCAAAGTTTCCGTTCCTATCAATTAAGAATGATCTAATACCAGCCCTGCCTCTTTGTTTAAAATCAGAGGGGTTCAAAGCGGGCAAAAATCTTCTTACTCTATTTATCATATTCGTTTTAGAAAAGGAACTTGAAAATTCATCTGATACCAAGCGTAGAAATTCTTTATTTAAAAACAATTTTAATAATCCTATTTTAAACGAATCAGATATTTTCGGAATAGCATTTTTCAAATTATCACAAAAATTATATGAATATGGACCAAATACTGGAACTGCATTTGGTCCGACTTCGCATCTTTGATCACTTCTAATTATCCAGTGCGGGTCCAAAAAAGGATATTCTGTATATCGTGGCACTGAATAGATACTTCTTTTAGTAAGATTATTGTATTTTTGAGGTGCTATCCAATATTCTCCTCTAAAATGAAGGTCAGTGTATTCTTTCGCAAGATCTACACTATGGGCAATGTCAAGCGAGTTGCCTCCTGCCGCATTTATTATGTAATCTGTAGTTATATCTTTAACAGTACCAATGATTGTCATTTTTCTATTAGCACCCGTTTTCGTATCCAAGTATATCGATTTGAACTTGTTTTCAAAGGATGTCTTACAGCCAAACTTGATAGCGTCTTCCATAAGTTTTTGATTAATGAGAGCATAATCAGTTGAAGCATCCCGGAAACATACAATCGCAGATTCACATTTTAAATTAGGTTCAAGTTCGAGCATTTCGTCTTTATTTAAAAACCTTACATCCTCTTTTTTCAATCCGTTTTTGCAGGCCCATTGAACATGTTTATGCAAGACATCAATTTCATTGTCACTAATCGCAATCTCAATTACCCCATCTTCTTTAAATGGTAATTTGTGTAGTGCGCAATACGTCTTTATCATGTCAAATCCCTTTAGTGCATAAGTTGCAGTCGATGACTTTCTATCCGGACTATAGTAAAATGGGGCATGAACTTTTCCAGTATTCCTGCTACTGGTATGGAGTCCAACCTTTCTTTCTTGTTCAATGACTATAATCGATGAATCTGTCACGGTTGAAAGAAAATAGGCAATAGCACAACCTAATATACCTCCACCGATAATTGTAATATCATAGCTATCTTTCAATTATTACCAACTATTATAATCAATCAAAGTGCTGATGTAACATTTATCACCGTTATTATTCATAGTACTACTCAATTAGAATTTTTTTTCATTTTTTTCTTTCTATAATTTAGGTGAAAATCTAAAGATTTATAAAATGCAACAATCGAAGATGCATTTAATATCTTTCCATCATATAGTAACTGTTTAATCTTACCAATTGTTAGGATCGTAGGTTCAATTATCTCCATCATCCCTAAATTTTGCTTGCTTTCTTTAACTACATCATAACCAACAAATAAATTGCCTACCTGTTCAAACATAGTATAATCTAACGTATATGAACCCAAGTTGATAATATTATTTGCCTTGTAGCCAGTTTCCTCTTTCAACTCTCTGCTTGCGGCTTCAATCGGTGTTTCACCAGCATCAATATATCCAGAAGGGGCTTCAATTTGATATGAGTTAACCAAATGTCTGTAGCTTTTAATTACTAGAATTTCGTTATCCGACACAAAGGGGACAATGGTCGAGTAATTTTTTCTTTTTGCCCTTGTATAGATCTTTTTTTTGCTGTTTATGTTCAGTACGTCTTCATATAGTTCGATATACTTATTGGAGTATATTTTCCGTGAAGATTCTGATCTCCAGCGAGACGCTAGATTCATGATTTTGATTCATTATTACAGTTATTTGCTTCTTTGTAAATTTTTTTACTATCTTATGAGCAAAGAGATATCTGACATTTTTTAGTAATTCTTATTTGGCTCGTATTTAAGAATGTACGTACAATCTCATACATTACACTCCTGCTCGCTTGACATTTCCGTATAGACAGGCGTTTTGCAAATCTTTAATCTCATGAGGTTTATGTTTCCTTATCTCAACTATGTATCCACTAGTGGAATGATAAAAAATGACCTTATCCTCTGGATAATGTGATAACATTGCGTGATTTTCAGGATCTGACGACATGTGTCTTAAATGAATCCGTTCCCATGAAAATAACTCATCAATATCTCCATTAAAGTGAAAATTACTGCCACATGGACAAGTTGAATCCCTCCAATTTCCTTCCATGTTTTTAAGCCATATAGTTCCTTTATCAGGGGATCGCAATATCTAGAGTTGTATTATATCATCAACATATATACTATTACTCTGATTTTGTCCTAATATCGGTGATATGTTGCTGATATGGCCCTGGATCTAGAAAATATATCAGTCATTGATTAGTCATTGATCAATTTTCGTTGAATGAGCGCATCATTAAAATCAATACCATTCCAGACAATCTCAAAACCGATCTTTGGGATAAGGGAGATTGTACATTCTTCGGGAATATTGTTTTGTTCTAAGAACCTGACTGCATCCGATAGCTTTTTAAGCTTATCAAGTTCTGGTAACAATTCATCAATTTTATCGTTAGATATCATGTAATTATCAAGTAACAGGAATTCCTTCAGCCTGTTTTTTATCACTTTTGTTGAAGTATCATTGTTTGATTGAAGGTTTCTAATTGTCTTCAAGACCGATTCAACCGGAATGTTTTGCTTATCTGATATCTGTTTAAGAAAGAGAGTTTTATTTTGCTTGTCTTCAATAATGCTTTTTATTTCTTTAACTATTGAATCATGAAAATTGATAGAAATATCATCGACGATTTTAGAATCGATATCCTTCAAATATTTTATTATTGGACCAAATGGGATTTGGTCTTTCTTATAAAAAATTAAATTATTTCTAGCTATATATTTTGAAAAAATAGAATCAATCATTATTTTATCTCCGTTATCAGAGATATAATTATCGATATTTGCAACGACTAATAAGTCAGCACCCACTGACGTATCGGATTTGATATTCAACAAATCTTTTATTTTTTCCAATTTTCTTTTTAGATATTCGCTTGTCCAGAAACCCACTATCTCCAAATAAACTTTAATTCCGTATTTTTCAAATACAAAATCAGGTATGAACGCTTTACCATTAGACAGAATCAGTGGATCAGGTTCTCGAATGAGATTCCATCCAATTGAAAACTTGAGAAATTTGTCCATAAATTTTTTTTCAACATTGCTATCAAAGTTATCTGTGGCATATTTGTATAATAATCTAGGATCCAAGTTTGGCTCTGATTGAGAATGAAACTTTGAAGCATCAAACAGAGGGAGGTCCTTATCCTTATTTGAGATCTGAAATTTATAGGTTTTTGTGACACCCGAGATAGATTTTCTCAATATTACTGCATCAATGGCCCAGTTATCAGTAAATATTATCAATGGAATTAGTTTGGCCATTGCCATACCGTATTTGTCTGTTAGCCTTACTATGCTAAGGGGACCTTCAACAGTACATATAACTCTCTTGTCTTTTTTGCTATTGGATACCATATCTTGATTTCTTGTTTGCCTATTTGATTCTGATTCCAAATTATTTTCATGATACAGAAAGTACATCAATCCTAATTGCTTTATTTTCCGCAAGATTTTTTTCCAACTGAAGCCTCCGTAAACACTGAATTCTAGTTTGACACAGTTTAGAAGAAGACTCTGAAGAATAGAAATATTGTACCACGAAATCAGTTGCAACGGAGACAATAATTCAAAATTTTTTAAGTACTTGTTCTTGTCTAAATCAGCCCACATCGCAACTTCCAGCTCATCTGTCGTTATATTGCTTTCAGATGCAAATTTTTGAAGCATCTGCTTTCTTTCGTCGCCCGTTACTGGATAACCCTTTCGAGAAGATTCCTCAAATATTTTTCTTCTAAGAGTTATTGCATTCATTGAATTATTGTTCCCACCATGAATAAACGTTTCACTAGGTTGTGCATATACACACCTTTGTTCTAGAAGGTGGCAGATGCCTCTAACTAGTTTATAATCTGTATACTTGGCCTCTATTTTTAAGAGATTCTCATCTAGATTTGCCTTGGAAACACCTCTTTTGGCCATGTCTTCAAAAATTTTGACTAATTTCACTGCTAACAAAAGTTGGTTCTCTTCCTGAGAGTCATAAAATACTGGTCTTATCTGATTGATCTTACTTGAAATGCGTACTCTCAATAATTCTATAGGCAACATTTCCAACTATTACCTCATGTAGTGATGATAGGCAGATCTAAATAATATCTACCTAAATAATTTTCTAATCTATTGAATAATTGAAATTGAATTAATAGTAATTGGTATTGTCTTCTCCAGCTACCCCACCCACTCTCCTATCAGTGTCTCAAGCCTTAAATGTAATAGGTCTACATGATGAATAGAATGAGAAATAAAAAATCAACTTATTCAAATTCCCATATGCAGGAAGATAATATAGAAAACTCTGAAAATATTTCTGAAGATTATGCTGAAGATATTGGAGATAAACGTGAGCAATTAGGAATGGAAGAAAAAGAAAATACCGTCATGAATAATACAGAAGAGTCATTGACTACAATATCAGAACAATCTCAGATTAATGATCTTACTAATCTTGAAATTCAAGATATTGAAGGAATAGGTCCTACAACTGCTAAAAAACTTAGAGAAGCAGGAATTTTTTCAGTTATGGATCTGGCTGTGGCTGGAGTTGAGGATTTAGCAGTAGACATTAATGCTTCCAAAGAAAGTGCAGCTTCATTCATAATGGCAGCACAAAAACTTTTAAGAGAATCAGATGTTCTTGATAAAGAATTCATCACTGCTGATACTGCACTTAAGAAAAGAAGATCATTATTACGATGTTCTACTGGTTCAAGTATGCTTAACGATCTCTTCTTGGGAGGTATAGAAACACAGGCGGTTACTGAACTTTATGGAGAATTTGGTTCCGGCAAGTCACAGATATGCCACACTATGTGTATTACTGCTGGACAACCAATAGAATCAGGTGGGTTAAACAGTGGTGTCATTTACATTGATACTGAAGGAACTTTTAGACCTGAAAGACTGGAACAAATATCTAGTAGTAGAAGCATAGATCCTGTACACGCACTTCAAAATGTAGCTGTATGTAAAGTCTATAATAGTGCACATCTAGAATTAATAGTTAAAAATCTCGGTAAATATATAGATGATTACAAAGCAAAACTAGTAATTATCGATAGTATAATTTCATTACATAGAGCAGAATTCTCTGGCAGAGGAACACTCGCTGATAGACAACAAAGACTTAATTCTATTATGCATAAACTTCTTAGAATTTCAGAGATTTATAATGTTGCAATAATAGTTACAAACCAAGTGCAATCTGCTCCGGATACTTTCTTTGGCGATCCAACAAAACCTACCGGTGGAAATGTAATTGGCCATGCTTCAACTTACAGAGTATATTTAAGAAAATCTGGTGAAAGCAGAGTAGCTAAAATGATCGATTCTCCATATCACCCATATAGTGAAGTAAGATTCACGATAAATGAAAAAGGAACAGATGACCTTGAAGAGGGTAAAAAATCCAAAAAAGGATGATTGTATTACTATTACAATTATTCCAAGTGCATACAAAATCAACTATGAAAAATGCCTATAGACAAGGTATTGGCGTAGAGCCAATATAATAACTTTCAAACATTTTCAGCTTTGTGTTTTTCATTATAATGCTGTAAATATTCAGATTCGTTTTCGAATGTTTTATTACATTTACTACACATGACAGGTTCCGCATTGCCATTTTCTGTTGTCATTTCTATACAATAGAAAGAAAAGGTGATTTAAGAATTTACGGTTATATTCTCAAGTTGATTTTGCCATCCATCTATAGGATTTTCTACTTCTATGCTTCTAGATATGTTACGGATTCGGGGACTAATCTAGTGCAAAAGATATTTTGACACTTCGATATTTTATTATTTTTCCAGAAGTCGGATCTACATGGGCAGTCATACGACAACTTCAGTACAATGTATCCCATGCAATGTCTTCTTTGCTTTATCAACTACAACTTGGGCAACGTCTTCCCATCCATTTTATGAGCTACCTATTATTCCAATTATCTTTGCAACATGATGAGTCATAATGAAAGAGAATGTACTCCATTTGTCATAAAGACGTTAGTTGTATATAATTAGGTAAGAATATACAATATCAGAAATATTGATAAGCAACAATTAAAAATGATGTTTTATTATATTTTTATTATGAATCAACATAGTAATAGAAAAGCCAAGGATCTGGTAAAAATCTCTCCTTTACTTTTCGCCTTTCTAATACTGTTGTTTTTTTCGCCCACTCAATTCGTCCATAATTTGATGATACTCGCGTATGATTCTAAAGCAGTTAATAACGCACTATCTGAGGGCGGACAAATATGCCCGCTTGATTCTAAATGTGATAAACAAAATGATAATCAGACAGATACTCATAATATGACTCTGAACGTTCCAAATTCAGGAAAATCGGAAAATGGGCAAGGTTCAGTAGCTAGTTCAATATTAATCAATTCGAACGGTTCTCAAAATCAAACCAACTTAGGTAATACCTCTTCCCTCAATGGAGAAATCAACAATTCTATCCGAAACATGATAAATATTACAACTGATAAACAAATTTATAATCCGGGAGAAAAAGTTAATATCTCAATTAAAAATATTGGAGTTGAACAGTTAACATTTCCAAATTCTGCTTTAGGGCTTACCATAAGAAACTTGGCATCCAAGGAATTATATCCAATTTTATCATCACAAGTGATAACAATTCTAAGTCCGGGAGATTCAAAATCTCTTGAATGGGACCAAATGGGTAATGATGGAAATCAGGCTCCATCAGGCAATTATTCGGCCTCAGTAAAGTCAGGTATTAATTCGGCAGAAACAACTTTTACTATTAAATAAATATAATATGATTGTGTTACTTTGTAACTCTTTTTGATGAGAAGATTTTGTAGATTTAATTATCCCTTCTCTCAAGCGATTATCAAATTAATTGTAAGTAATCAAATTATGTCTCCATTTAGCTGTCACGGGCCCGGAGGGCTTCGATCCCTCGGTCTGTGGTTCCGAAGACCACCGCGATATCCTGGCTACGCTACGGACCCTCTTGTTCTAACTCTAAAGTTAGAATTAAGGTTCTATATCAATTGAGCTAGTTCATAACTAATACTTCAGATGAACCAAATGAAATCAATTGACAACAATCAATTTATTATCTGAATGATTCCTCACTAGTTGTAATTAATTGAAGGTATCTGACAGAATTTCCAATGTCGAATATGCTATCCGAGACATAACAGTACATGCTAGACGATATGAACAGTCTGGAAGAAAAATAATCTACCTAAATATTGGTGATCCGGTAAAATATGATTTTCCGACTCCAGATCATATCAAAAGAGCATTGATAGATGCAGTTTTAAACAATTTTAATTATTACGCAGATTCAGAGGGTATTTTAGAATTGAGGGAAGCCATTGTAGAAAAGGAGTCGCAAAAGGGGTTGTCGATAGCTGTCGAAGATGTCCTTGTAACCAATGGTATTTCTGAAGGACTAGATATGGTAGCTGCATCTGTAGTGGAACCAAATACGGAGGTTTTAATGCCCGGACCATATTATCCACCCTATGCCTCGTACGTAAAATTTTATGGAGGCAAACCAATAGAATTTAAACTAACAGACGACGGAACACCCGATCTCGATGATGTCAAATCAAAGATAACACCAAAGTCAAGGGCCTTGTGCATAATTAATCCCAATAATCCTACCGGTGAGGTATTTAATAGTAAGAGCCTTAAACAGTTAATTGATGTTGCTACTGAGCATGATATGTATATAGTGTGTGATGAAATATATGATAAACTGGTATTTGATCAGGAATTTACTGGAATTGGTAAAGTGGCAAAAGATGCAGCGGTAATATTACTTAATGGTTTTTCAAAAGTTTATCTCATGACGGGATGGCGATGTGGATATATATGTATGAATAGCAACTGCCAAAAACTAGAAAATATAAGGGACAATATTCCAAAATTGGCTAGAGTTCGTATTGCTACCAATCTTCCCGTACAAAAAGCTGCAGTAGCTGCACTTCAAGGACCACAAGCATACATAGCTGAAACTGTAACAAAATTAAAAAGAAGAAGAGACTTAGTAGTAAAGCGTTTAAATGAAATTGATGGAATCTCCTGCAAATTACCAAATGGGGCATTCTATACATTTCCAGAAATTCCTCTCAATCGTTGGAAAACTGATAAAGATTTTGTACTCGATCTACTGAATAAAACCGGCATTCTCACAGTGCATGGTTCTGGTTTCGGAGAACTAGGAAAAGGTCATTTTAGAATCGTTTATCTTCCAACTGAACAAGTACTTCAAGAAGCAATGGATAAACTGAGTGATTTTATTAATAGTAAAAATCAAAATTAATCGCTCATTTCTAACTTATTGATAAGGTCAATTACCATTTTGTTCCATCGCCATTATCAACATTTCTTCTAAATTTACCCCAATACAGTAATATCCCTCCGCCAATTATCATTGCTATCACAAATTTTTCATTTGTCACCGAATTGCTTGTAAAGTTATCAAGATAGAAACCAACAGACAATTGTGTAGAATATAGATAAAGGTTCCTTAATGCAATAACTGTAGCCATGACAATAAATAGTATTCCCATACCGTACATCCAATTTTTGCCATGTTTACTCCTCCCATTTCTTTCTTGGAATCGATTCAAGTAAGCTTTATTCCGGGATGTTTAATTTTGTTCTTCTTGGATGCGTTCAGCAACATTGGAGTAAGTAACTCTGCTTGGTAGCTGAGGGACAGTGGTCCGAGATATAACGGTCTGAGACCCTTTATTTCTTCAATCAACTGATTTAGTTTTGTAATAGATTGCTGATCGTCACCACAAACAAAGGTATCAGAATCAAGGCTTTCATTGATATTCTTCAATTTCACTTCAGATATCGTATGAAATGCAGAAACAATATTCTTGTCAGGAAGATTTTCCGCTAAAAGACGAGCTGCCGATTTCATATTTTTTTCAAATGGGATGTATGTAAATCCAGCATCATTTCTCTCCATGGGAACTATTGGAGACACTATTACGCAATCTTTTTTTATACCATCAGAGATAGATTCACACGTTAATTTTATTGAATCGTAGGGGATGGATAGTATCAAAATATCCGAATCTCTTGTTGAGGAAATATAATCAGCACCTCTGATAGTTCCTTTAATATTATTTCCATAAGACGCTAATGCAGTATTCATATACTGTTCTGCCGAGTTTGCAGCTTTTTGTGCATCACGAGAACCAATTGTAATATCATGATTTACAACCCATCTGAGAGCAAAACCTTCTCCCATTCCACCAGTACCACCTATTATTGAAATTTTCATTCGTCATAAAGTGAAGGAGCATCCTAATTAAGGTTATAATCTAAACTTAATTCCGTAAAATTCGACACGATTTTCAGGGAATAGATTTGTTAGTATTGAGATGAAAGGATTAAAATTACATAAAAACCATTTTCGTGTGCACAATATTCATTAATGGAAAAAAATTTAAGACTTGATTTATATTAATTTGAGTTGTTTTGCCGCTTATAGTTTTTGTACGTCATGGTGAAGCAGATAATAATGTCAAACGAATGCTTGTGGGAAGATATATAGAATCACATCTGACAGAATCTGGAATACAGCAGGCCAAAGATACTGGGCAACATCTAAGGAAAATGAAAATCGATAGAGTGTATGTCAGTCCAGTAACAAGAGCCATTGAAACTGCCAAGATTATATGCGAAATAAATCAATTAGAATATGAAACTGACGAAAGGTTATACGAAATTGAATTGGGAGATCTAGTTGGTATGAATTATGATGAAGTTATCGAAAAACATGGTAATCTTTTCTTGAAATTCTACAGTGGAGATGATCCTATTCTTGATAGTTATGGTATCGAGAGCTTTTCAGCAGTCAAAAAAAGAATCCGAAATTTACTAGATGAATCTATGAAAAATTACCGAGATAAAAATTTACTATTTGTAACACATCTAGATCCGATCAAAGCTGCAGTATCGCTCATGTTGGGTCTTCCTCCAGAAAGTCTTTATGGATGGCACATACGTAATGCTTCGATGACCATTTTGAAACACGAATATGATACTCTTTCACTTTCGGCGGTTAATGTGATGGGATTTCATAGATACATGGATGAATGAATTAAAAATGCGCTGTTGCAAAAACCTTAAATTAGATGCCGGTGAGTAGTGACCTCGGACAAGAAATTTGATGTCACCAAAATCTAATATATGGTTGCTAGTTTTGTTGTTTTCGCCTGTCGTTCTTTTGATTCTCTCTTCGTTTGATAAAGTCTTTGCACAGGATTCACAAGAATATGTTCTCAGAAGAGTAGAAATTTGGGGACTATTCTACAGGCTTATGGTTGCAGCCTTTGTGGTTGGAGCTGTGGTTCAAGGCACTATAGTATACATATGCTGGCGATTTAGAGAATCACACAAGAAAAATAGGATAAGGGAAATAGAGGGAGTATAAGAATGGGTCATGCAACAGTTGAATGGGTATATGTAGGTGTTGTCATATCGCTACTTGTATGGGTGGGAGCAGAATCTTGGAACGTCGAAAGACAAATTGATCATGTTCCACCAAAGTCAGAAACCATTAAGGTGATAGGTCAGCAATGGTTTTGGACCTTTGAGCATCAGGATGGTAAGAAGGAGATTGGTCAACTGCACGTAAAACAAAATGTCCCATATAAGTTTGAAATAGTTTCAAAGGACGTTATTCATGATTTCAATGTACCTGATTACACTATTTTAATGGATGCTGTTCCCGGTAGAATAAATGTGCTATGGAATCTATTTGACACACCGGGTGAGTATCGTATTCAGTGTAGAGAGTATTGTGGTTTTGGACATCCCACCATGAAAGCCAAATTATTTGTTGAACCATTTACACAGACTGCCGAAGCAGCAGTAAAACCAGCTGAAGGTCAAAATGCGACAACAGCACAAGCACCAGCAGTTAACCAAACAGCGGGTCCACCAGGAAAACCACTTACAATACTTGAAGGAGCATCAGTACAAGGAAGCCCGAATTTCGATCCAGATACTATTACTGTAAAGAAAGGCGACAAAGTAACAGTAACCAACAAAGATACCGTACCACATACAGTTACAAGCGGAACAGGTCCAAGTGATCCAAATAATGCCAAAGAGTTCGATACAAGTATCATAGAAGCTGGAAAAACAGCAGACATTCAAACTACCAACCTTAATCCAGGACAACACCCATTCTTTTGCACCGTTCATCCGTACATGACGGGGAAGCTTGTAGTACAGTAGGTTATAGCGATGAAAAGATATATTATTTGTTCAAATAATTACGGCCAAAATGCTTTTATTGATAGTATGCTTGAAATACCTTCAAGTAAAAGAGGTAGTAGTAGAGAATGGTTCTAGAAGTTAAACAACCACGTCCCCTGTGGGAGATACTATTTTCCACGCACCATACTGATATCGGATTGCTGTACATAATAACCTCAATCACAGCCCTTATGATGGGTGGTGCACTTGCCCTTACTTTACGTGCTGAACTTTTCCTTCCTGGAATGCAATTGTTCCAAGATCCTACTGCTTTTAACAGATTCTTCACTGTTCACGGTACAACAATGCTATTTCTATGGGCTATTCCATTTGCTGCCGGTGTAGGCAACTACCTTATTCCAATCATGGTGAGGTACAAAGATATGGCATGGCCCAAACTTAATGCTGTCGCTTTTTGGATGATTCCTGTAGGAGCTGCTCTTCTCTGGCTTGGGTTCGCCGATACAAGTTGGAACATTTATCCACCATATTCAATAATAAGGGCACCTGGACCAGCGGCTGAAATGTTGATCTTTGGCTTAAAGATATTGGGAATATCATCTGTACTTGGTTCAATTAACTTTATCGTAACCATACTCAAGTGTCGTCATCCTGACATGTCTATTATGAGGATGTCTCTTTTTGCATGGTCTATACTAGTGGTATCATTCATGACATTAGTTGCCATTCCCACATTCGCTGCAGCATTGATTATGCTATATACGGACAGACTAGGAATATCGGGTTTCTTCAATCCTGCTATGGGAGGAGATCCAATAGCATACCAGCATTTGTTCTGGTTTACATTCCATCCGGAGGTTTACATATTCTTACTCCCTGCTGTAGGTATGCTGTATGAGATGATACCCAAGTTTTCAAGAAAACCCTTATTCAGTTATCAGTCAGGAGTTGCGGCCTTTGTGTTACTTGCAATAATAGGGTTTGCTTCATGGGCCCATCATATGTTTGCAGTAGGTATGAGCTTTACCGAAAAAACTGTATTTATGGTGGGAACCCTCGCGGCAGTACCTGCTTCAGCGATGCATGTCTTTAATTGGCTTGCAACAATGTGGGGAGGCAGAATAAAGTTCAGCGCTCCAATGTTATTTGGAATAGGAGGAATAATGTTATTCTTTGCGTCAGGGGCCGGTGGAGTAGTAAATACTGCACTTCCGCTAGATTTCATTACTCACGATAGTTACTGGGTAGTAGGTCACTTCCATCTTATATTGATGGGAACCGTCTCACTCACCTTTACCGGATTCATTTACTATTTGTTCCCGTTAATTACAGGAAGAATGTATAATGAAAAGGCGGCGCAGGTACACTTTGTATTGGCCTTTGTGGGTGTAATCTTTGTCTTTATGACACAACACCTGTTAGGGTTACATGGTATGCCAAGAAGAATCGCTGATTATGATGGGACAATACCCTATTGGACTATAATGAACCAAATTGCCACCGTAGGAGCATGGGTGGCTGGCTGGTCATATGTCATCATGTTGGTTAATTTGATAAAGTCTGCAGGAAGAGGAAAGGAATTGGACAAGGAAGGAATGAGCGACCCATTCCAAATTGGTGAAGAATATTATGACTACACACGACGAGAGCCCCATCACTAGGACTAATCCCAAGAGGATGGCCAAAGGCATCCTCATTGTGGCAATCACACTCGCGTTCGGAGCCGCTATTTTATTACCGTTCTGGAATACAATGATTCATAATGCACCAGCAGCCTCAAAGCTGAAACCAGAAACTATAGAAAGAGAGAGTGGTACTGCAACCAGTATAGGAATCGCTCCAGGAGAAACAGAACTGCAGGCAAAAAGTGCTGCTCCTAGCGGTCCTGCAACTACCAGTCCAGCACCTGCAGGCACAACTAATGGTACGGCCGGTCCACCAGGAAAACCGCTTACAATACTTGCGGGAGCATCAGTACAAGGTAGTCCGAATTTCGATCCAGATACTATTACTGTAAAGAAAGGTGACAAAGTAACAGTAACCAACAAAGATACCGTACCACATACAGTTACAAGTGGAACAGGACCAAGTGATCCAAATAATGCCAAAGAGTTCGATACAAGTATTATAGAAGCTGGAAAAACAGCAGACATTCAAACTACCAGCCTCAATCCAGGACAACACCCATTCTTTTGCACCGTTCATCCGTACATGACTGGAAAGCTTGTAGTACAGTAATCATGGAAATAGTAACTGTCAGAAAATAACCAAAATGCTCCTCCAAAAGATTTCTTTTTGTACATTGTCTATACTGTTTGCCCTAATCTTTGTTGGTGGATATGTCGGCTCATCTGGTGTAGGTCTAAGCTGTCCTGAATGGCCGCTATGCCCGGCAGGCCTTGTTCCAATGAAGGAATTCTTAATAGAATATTTTCATAGAAGCCTCGCTGCAACAACTGGCATCATGGTATTTGTCACCATGTTTTTTACTTTAAGATCAAAAGAAACTTCAAGATCTACAAAAATTGCGTCTATGATTGCAGCAGCATTAGTAGTAGGACAAATTACTCTTGGTGCAATTGTTATCGTTGAAAAATTGCACGCACTTCTTGTGACTTTCCATTTGGGAATGGGGCTAATTCTATTTGTTATGATACTTACAGTGTACTTGGATGTAAGACAAATTTCCAAAATTTCACAAAACAAAGTGCGAATGATTAATCCCTCGGAGTAAAACATAATACTAATTGACATACCACAAGGGGGTATGTGGAAAGTAATGATGCCAAGAAAGATAGTCTATGGAGCTAATGCTGCAAGTGAGTTTCAATATCCAGAAAATTCTCTCATAATAACTACAACTACTCCGGATATATATGAAAAATGGTTAAACTATATGGGGATAAAAAAATATGAAATATACGATAAAGTAACGCCTGATCCTGCCATCGAAACAATTGAAGAAATAAGAAAAAAGTATGAAGGTAAACAAATTTCTGCATATATAGGACTTGGAGGAGGAAGCTCTATGGATGTGTGTAAATATTTAGGTAAGTTAACTGGTATTCCAAAGATTTTAATTCCAACTACTTTTGGAACAGGCGCAGAAATGACTACGTATGCTGTGGTTAGTTTTAGTCACAAGAAAAAATTGTTACAAGATGAGGCATTTTTAGCAGATGCCGCAGTGGTCGATCCATATTTTCTTCCTGGCACACCATTTAATATTATGAGAAATTCTGCATGTGATGCGTTGGCTCAGGCATCGGAAGGATATGATAGCAGACTGGCAAATCCATTTACAAAACTCTTTTGTAAAGAGGCATTTGAGATACTCGATGATGCTATAATGAACGAAAAGCAGGAGCTTCTTCCCTACGGTGCGATGCTTTCCGGTATAGGATTTGGAAATTCATCAACTACACTAGGTCATGCCTTATCCTATGTATTTTCAAACGAAGGAGTTCCACATGGATATTCATTATCGTCCTGCACTACGGTGGCTCATAGATTTAACAAATCAATCTATTATGAGAAGTTTAAGCAAGTTTGTCAGAAATTAAAATTTGAACCATTAAAACTCAAACAGTCTCTAGATGAAGCAGCTGATGTGATTATGCCTGATAGGGGGCACCTGGATAATAATCCAATTGAGGTTACTAAAGAGGATATAATAAATTGCCTTGATGAAATAATCAACAAGAATCCATTAGAATGAAAGATCCTATCTGACATATGTTACGTTACTTGATGACTCCACCTTTTTTGTCTCGTAACCTATCTAGTTAGGAGCGAGTCTTTCAATTTAACTTATTTCGGACCTAATACTGGTACATGATTGATAGAATAGTTAAACTTTCACAAATTTGACCAAAAATTAATTAGAAAATTCAATTGTTGATAATAGGACTTGACAACCACAGTTTAGAGTAATTTGCGTATTTAGCTAATTAAGAAACCTTTAAATCCAGTTTAACGAATCCTAATTTATAAATTGACTACGATCAAAAAGAGTATGTTGATTAACGCGCCTATTAGTGAAGTTTTTACCTATTTTGCAAGACCTGAACATATGGCAGATCAATTTCCAGAAAATATGGGTTTGAACATACTCCCATTAGAAGTCAAAAATGGATTCGGAGTTGGAACGATATTCAGAATAAGTGGAGATTTTGATGGAAAGAAATTGGAATGGGATTGCGAAACAATTGAATACATTCCTCATAGGAAAATCGTGGCCAAAATGATTGAAGGACCCTTTAAGAGTTGGATAATCACTGTTAATTTTGAGCCTTTAGAGGAAAAGAAAACTAAAACTAGTATACAGGTTGATTACGATATGCCAATGGGCCCTCTTGGAGGATTTATAGACAAGATAAAACTTAAAAAAATAGCAGAACGTGGAATTGAAAATGGTCTGTATAGAGTAAAATCATTGCTTGAAGGCACAGGTTCAATTCCAGTTTACATAACTCTGGATGCTTACAGGGAAATCCTTAAAGAAAAGGAAAAGGCAAATCTTTCAGTATCAGAAACAATACTTAAAATAATTAAGGACTATCAAGTTCAGAAAGTGACCCAGTAAAACAACCAAATCGAAGCAAAATAGCTGTCCATTATTTTCTCATTATAATATATTCAAGTTTAATTTAAATATCACAAGCTGAAAACAGAACCTTTGTGGGTTCGTAGCTCAGCCAGGTAGAGCGTCTGGCTCTTAACCAGTCTTTCATTGGGGTTAAAATGTCGTGGGTCCGAATCCCACCGAACCCGAATTATTGTTACCATAGTACTGAACAAATGCACAAAGTAATTTATATATGGTAAGCTGGGATTAACAAATATGTAGTAAAAAGGGTATATCAATGATGGCTTCTCTAGTGTGTGATTTCA
>DATBHO010000113.1:0-30173 GCA_036557405.1 Nitrososphaeraceae archaeon | reverse complement strand
CTGTACCGATGGATATGATTGTCGATTTAGGTTGGAAAGAAGGTGATATCCTCAGAATAGGTATGGATGACGGTAAACTAACTATTAGAAAATCAACATAGCTGTCATATACATAAATATAGTTGATATACGTAGTATATTTGATGACTACACAGAATGAGCCGCAGGGTAATAAATTGCATGTAAGCATAACTGACTACCCAGAGATATCTGTCGCCGAATGTATTGAAGTACCAGTGGTAGTCGAGGGAAAAACAACTGACGAAATCGTTGCGAAAATGACTGAGGGAATAAACGGTTATTTTGCCGCATTTCCAGAAAAGAAAGAAGAAATTTTTAAAAGGAGAATTATGACAATTCCCTTAGCCAATTAAGAAAGTAAGCACAAAAATAATAATATTTATTTATTAAGACCTCTCATATACGGTCTAGTTCCCAGGTAATGTCAGAGAATTTGCTTATTACCCATAACTGGTTCCAATTAAAATCTTTTTTTGAGGCAATAGGTTACATTCAAGTTCCAAGCAGCACTGTTGGGGTTCCCCAAAATTTTCTTTATTTTAAAAATGACAAAGGATTGACGATAGGATTTGAAAAGTCTAACAAAATTAGTATATACACAGTAAAGAGAATTCTTGCTCGCGTAGGACTGAATTATGAATACTTTGTGATGGTATTCTACGGCAACAACGACAAATCTGCATCTTCATAATCTGACAATAGAAACACATAAAGCTCGGACTATTTTTATAGTTGCTCTGTACTCACTTTAATCATAAGTGGACAGAGAACTCGAGAAACCTCCTATTGAAGTCGGTCTTCCCCCGAGTGGCATTCCAGAGGTTCATATCTCTCTGTCCGCATTATACCAATATTCAAAAGATTTTAAACATTGCGTGATCACGCTTCACCATATTACTTAATTATTATTCTGAAATATTAAGAAATTATAATTTAAAATGGTTGAGATGAGGTCGAATTTACTGAAAATTATAGCATTTTCAAACCCCTAAATTACCAGTGAGATAAAACTCCCTTCAATTTACCAGAACTTCAAAGTATAATTTTAATATATATCACTAGTGATATATTAAAGCCAATCCAAACCGCTTTACAATTGAGCTATTCAATGGAACAGAAGCCAAAGTGTGCCTTTATTTTGAATAATTGGTATTGAAGGTGTAGAAATTAGGAAAAAAATAAAAAAGTAGATTATAAAGGAAATATTCTTTCTTTATATCCTTTGTTCTTTTATTGAAGTTTGTAGAAGTTCGCCAATTTCGTTGTGCATCTTTAAGAAGTTGAGTCCTTTCTCTGTAGTTTTGTAGGTTTGTGAGCCTTCTAAATATTCCAAGAGGTTATTTTCAATAAGTACAGACAGGTACTCTCTCAATTGAGCATAGCTAAGAAATGCTTTGTACATGATTCTCGTTTTAGTTGCCCCACCATTTGCTGCTTCTAGTATCATTGCCACTATTTCTGTTCTGCTTCTGTATTTCATATCCAAATACACTAAGCTTATTTATTTTAATGTATTGGCACAATAATCTAGAACAAAACTTCATCGACTACGCAAGTTTGTTTGCTATACGATAACAATCTGAAAAATGTCCAGTAATATTCTGTGAATGGAAAAAAATTATTATTAATCCAGTAAAATCATATAGAATGCATTAAGCTGTGTCCCTTGTAAGCACTTCATTTAGCCAGTTACCTTCTGTCTCATCTCCTTGAGAATCAACCGGCGAATTTGACTCCAGTTTTTCGTCATTCTCAATGTGATCTGAATTAGATTCCTCTTCACTAATATGGTCAATTGCAGCTTGGGGAGGGCTGGTATTTCTATCTTCGAGTTCACTTGACACAATCTCTGAATCTGGCTGAGTGATCCTTGAGAGAAAGCTGTTTATTTCGTCTTTTTCCAGTTTAATACGATCTAATAACTCCATTGAATTTGTGTTGATTTGTTGATAAGTTTCTTCAACAATATCATTACTTCTGTACTGTAGCTTTGCATCAAAAATAATCGTTTTGATGGTCGTACTTTGCAAATCTAATTCCTGTAGTCTTGAATTCAGAGTATTTTTGACGTCTTGTTCGTTACTTTGCAAGTCAACTAATCTCTTTTCGTAGATTAAATGCAATACTTCAGCGTCATCCTTCATTAGGTCGTTATCTTCTACCAGGTTTTCAAGTGCCCTAACTCGTTTGAGCGTAAGGTTTTTTTGTCTTAGTAATTTTTGGGCTTCCATTCGCCACTTCGGTATAAAAATTACGAAGTCTCCTTGTACAAGCAATTGTTCATATGATAGTTGTTTTAATCCAATTGATCCACAATCGACACCGATTGATTCTATAGAGCCATCGATATCAGTAACTAACCCGATTACCTTTCCCACATACGCCCCGTACATATCTTTTACTTGTTTTCCGACAAATTCGAGCTTTATATCGCTCATGAGGTTGAAATCATATTCAGATATAATGATGGCATTGTTAAAAATAATGAATAATTTAGTAGATGTTTTAAAGCTAGGTGTACTAGTACTTTGAAAGTATTGTAATCTGAATAAATATGTATATGGACTATTTTGTATTAGTATTATGAATTTCAGCTCTGTTTATGATTTTTCAGATCGAGAAAAATCTATTCTTGATCAACACTTTTCAAATACAGATAAGCATGTATTTGCGATTATAACTCCACGACAGGTAGACAGAGGCGCACTAATGTCGAGATATTCTCGATCGGATAAAACAATGAGAAAGATTTTTTTAGATGAATTTGTTACGAATCCAAACAGAGGAAAGGAATTTTATAGTAAAATATTATCAGAATATGGTGATGATTCTGTTGCGGAATTAGGAGAGGCACAACTTGCAGTTGAGTGGATCTCCAACATTGCGGCAAAAAAGATTGAGGATCGAAGGATAGGGTTATCCTATTTGGAGAAATCATCTCGCTACATACCATTTGATAAGAAAGTTGGTAACAAGTATAAATATTATAGAGATGAGAGAATACTCAAATCAAAATACGCAGATCTTTATATAGAATCTTGTGACTACGCATTTGATGTTTATAGTAAAAGTATCGATTTAATGCAAAAATTTATTTCGGAAATTGAACCAATCGATGATTTTGTCTATTTCGATTCAATTTCAATATCAGAAAAACCCTTCTCTAAGCTTACAAACAAGCAGGATATAGAATCCGCTAGGAAAGTGTACAATAGTACAGTAAGATCTAGAGCTTTGGATATTCTACGTAATCTACTGCCTGCCGCAACTCTTACCAATTTGGGGATAACTGGAAATGGTAGAGCGTTTGAATATCTTTTAACAAAATTATACTGCTCTGAGTTAACTGAGCTAAGGAATTTGGCTAATCTATTGAATTCTGAATTAGATTGCGTTATACCATCTTTTATCAAAAGGGTAAATGAAAAACATGGGAAATCTCTTCAATCTTTTATAATAAATACCAACAGAGAAATATCAAAATTGACAGATAAATACCTAGGAAAATTACAACCTGATTATTCACCTCAGGATATAAGGCTAATTGATTATACGAATAGCAAAGATGCACTAGTGAAGGTTGTTTCTGCAATATTATATGAAAATGCGCATGGACAAGCACTCTATGATATAGTGAAATTAGTTGAATCATTTACACAAGAAAAAATAAAGGAGATAATTTTCGCCTATACAAAATTTCGTGGAAATAGAAGGCATAGACCCGGCAGGGCATTTGAGATGGTGGAATATTTGTTTGAAATGTTTACCAACTTTGGGATGTTTCGTGATTTGCATCGTCATAGAATTCTTACCATTGAAAGGCAATTACTTTCAACTAAACACGGATATGATATTCCTAAAGAAGTTATTTACTCAGGAATTGAGAAAGATTTCAAAGATTGTATGTATCTTTCTGATAATGTTTATCGGAAACTTGTAAAGACTATGCCTTTTGAGGCTCAGTATGCCGTTAATTTCGCTTATAAATATCCATATTTTATAAAAATTAATTTAAGAGAGCTTTACCATATGGTCGAATTGCGTACTACTGCTCAGGGACACCCAGATTATCGTTATATATGTCAGGAAATTTATAAAAAAGTCAATGATGTTCATCCATTACTTGCTAAAGGAATGAAATTTGTGGATCTGAACCGATATGAGCTTGGAAGATTTGAAACCGAGAAGAGAAGAGAAATGAAGAGAAGAAAATTATCATCTTAAAGCTAACTGATAAAAGATTCATAAAAAATAATTATACTAGAGTTAGAACCATTTTTCCAGTGATTGATTCTTATTCTTATTTGAATTTTGAAGCTTTTGTAAGCCTGAATTAACACGATCTGCAGAAAAGTTTTTTTCATTACATAAGAATTCAATTGTATTATCATAATCAACAGATTCAAATTTAATTTCATCATTAGTAACATTTGCAACTTTCGGTTTCAAAAATAATTCTCTTATTTCTTCATATGGAACATTGGACAAGGGTTCTTTGAGTTGATCGATATTTTCCAATTTTGAATATTTTTGGATAAGTTTTAATGCAGTTTTTGGACCTATTCCTGGTATACCTCCATAATTATAATCGGTTCCTATTAAGATTCCTACGTCAACTAGTTGTTCATTTGTTAATTTAGTATGACTAAGTATATCTTCAAGATAAAATATTTCTAAAGGTACTTCAATGTAGGAATTTCTATTAGGAACTTTCCGCCTCCCACTTATTGTAATATTTCTCACTAGTCTCTTCGCACCAAATAAAATAGAATCATAATCCTGACTTGCACAAACATGTACTAGTTCTGAATTAGTTAGTTTTGCTGCAGTCGCTTCTCCTTCTGATGGAGCTTGTATAGTCGGTATGCCTAATAGAGAAAGTAATTTTTTTGATTCTTCAATCATTTTATCAGTCAAGACTGACGTTGCCTGACTGTATTTTCTTGCTTCTTCTAGTTTGCCTTGAAGAAGCGCTTTCTCATATTTTTCAGTTGCCAAGTCCTTAATTTGACGCCTGCGTTGAATTTCATCAATTTTTAAGTCATTAGGTACTCCGTCAAAGACATAAACAAGTCTGATACCTTCCGCTAGTAAATTGATATTACGATAGAATAATCCACTTAAGTGACTAGTTATTTCTCCTTGAGAATTAGCAAGAAGTTCTCCAGTAGATCCACGAATTGTAGCTAGAAATTGGTGAATAGTATTGAAAGCATCAACAGCAATTATTTTATTTGATAGATCACTTAGTTTAATGTTTTTGGAGGTCAGGATAGGTTTTAGATCTAAGCCCATTAACTGGATTAATGTCACACAATCTTTTTACTTTTTTCGATTTTCTTTTTTAGTCAGATAAATTGGACCGTATATGGAAAAAAGTAGATAAGTCAATTTGATTACTCTATTGGTCAACCATGAGTTTGCTTATGAATGTAAGTACTGTGATAAGTGTGCTCAATGTTGTTGTCTTATTGACATTGTTAGTGATTTACGCAAAAGTATACACCAAGAGTAGAGCCGCATTCACAATTGGACTTATGTTCTTTACGGTTATGTTAATGCTTCATAATTTGATAGCTATATATGCCTACTTAGCTATGGCTCCACTTTATTCAGATGAATTATTGCCGTATTTTGTAGCTATACATATAGCAGAACTTGTTGGAATTGTTGCATTGCTGAGAATTACTCTTTGAACCAATAAACTTGCACTATCGGGACATTTATTGATTGATTATAATTTATAATAGTTATCTGTTTGGATGACTAAAATTAAAAATTGTAAAAAAATGAATTTTGGGGTTTTGGTTTAACCTTCTTCCCATCCTTTTACGAACAGACCATTCCTCTTTAATGGAATAGGCTGACCTGGTGTATAATCCATTGGTCTCATCCAAAAGATTGCTTTAGTTGGGCAAACGCCTATGCATGCACCATCTGAAATGCATCTTTCAGGATAGAATACAAAAGCTTTACCTCTCTTCCATCCCTCAACTGGTTTTACCCTCAATACATCTGGACCAAGAGCGGTGCAAATTTCGACACACAAAGCACAGCCGATACAATGTTGTTCGCTAACATCTGGAAGTATTGCTACTGGCATTTAATTCACTTAAAAAGATGTAAAGTCGAAACTATTTAAACACTGTGCTGCTTTATAACAGCGATATAAATATTTCAATTTGCAATAAAATTCTGCGTACAATAAAATAAAACAAAAGCTAGAAATTATATTTTCTAAGTGCTTTAAATGTGGTTCATAAGATCACAGTCCTTGTACCGGTTATTATTGGAAGTATAATATTGGGTGTTTTGGGATTAACATTCGTTCCAGAAGGAATAAAAAATAGGAATCTAGATTTTTCAAAAGGAACGATAGTCATAAACAATCAGTCAATAAGGGTCGAGATTGCTGAAACTCCAGCTGAACGCCAAAGGTGGTTGACTTTTAATACTGAAAAATTACCATTTGACTCTGCTCTTCTTCTTGTTTATGACAAGTCTGATTTGAATTCTTTATGGCTCTTGAACATTCAATACAATTTGGATTTGGTTTGGTTTGATAAAGCAGGCAATATTGTTTATATAATAAAGGACGCAGTACCGTGCAAGAATACTTTAGATGCTGCTCAGTGTACTTATAAGAATACAATACCTTCAAAATATATTCTTGCAGCAACATCAGGATTTATCAATTATCATAATATCACTAAAGCTTCAAAGATAAAATTAGTTTCAATATGAACTTGCTTTATGTTGAAATTTGTGATGTGATTATCATTTAGCCATGCGTAGAAAATCTTGATATACTTGTTTTATTTCCTCAATTGACGCTTCGTCCTCAAGAGTGCTAGTATCACCAATAATGTCAGAGTTGGTACTTATTGATTTCAGTAATCTTCTCATTATTTTACCGCTTCTTGTCTTTGGCAATTTACTGGTAAAGTGAATCTCGTTTGGAGTAGCTATTGGTCCTACTGTCTTTCGGATATGATTGACAAGATCTGCCTTTAATTCTGGTGATTCTAAGTGCCCAGTCTTAAGTACCAGGAATGCGACAATTACTTCCCCTTTTTCCTCATCTGGCTTACTGATTACAGCTGCCTCAGCGATAGCTTTGAATGATACAAAGGCGCTTTCTAATTCCATAGTTCCTAGTCGATGACCGGCAACTTTGAGGACGTCATCAGATCTTCCTAATAACCAAATATAGTTATCTTCATCTATAAGTGCGAAATCACCAGAATAATAGAATCCTTGAAATTTGTTCCAGTATGTATCAATATATTTTTCATCATTGTTCCATAATGACATTAACATACCGGGCCATGGTCTTTTTATGACTAAATAACCTTTACTATTGTGACTAACATCAAGTCCTTTTTCATCCACTATTCCAATATCTACTCCTGGCACTGGAAATGTTCCGGACCCAGGTTTCATGGGTATTGTATCAATGCTCAAGCATTGACTTATCATAATTCCACCCGTTTCGGTCTGCCACCATGTGTCAACTATAGGACATTTTTCTTTTCCAATTATTCTAAAATACCACAACCATACATCGGGATTTATTGCTTCACCCACTGTACCCAAAAGACGCAATGATGATAAATCAAAGCTATTAGGGATTGACAAGTCGTGTTTCATGTATATACGCAATGCTGTAGGGGTGGTATATAGAATAGTGGCTCTGTGTTTTTCAACTAGTGCCCAATATCTATCGGGTGTTGGGAAATCAGGAGTTCCCTCATAGATAACACTTGTCACTCCATGTAATAGAGGTGCATACACCATGTAACTATGTCCTGTGACCCATCCGATGTCTGCAGTGCATAAAAAAATATCCTCGTTTTTATAATCAAAAACCCACTTTGCCGTTGCATAGATATGTGTAAGATAACCCCCCGTACTATGAAGTACGCCCTTTGGTTTTCCAGTAGTGCCTGAAGTATACAGGATGTAAAGTGGGTGAGTACTCTCCACAAATTCAGGGAGGCAGTAGGATTTTTCCTTTTTGACCAGTTCATGCCACCAAAGATCGCCTTTATTCATTTTGATTTCTGATGTTCCTCTTTTAAGAACAATTACATTTTCAATGGATGGACTTGATGTGATAGCGATATCAACTATTTTTTTTAGTTCAAGTATCTTTCCTCTTCTTATTCCCTGATCAGCAGTTATGATAACTTTAGATTTTGAATCGTTTATGCGATCGGACAATGCTTGGGAACTAAATCCAGAAAAAACAACAATATGTATAGCTCCTATTCTAGAACACGCTAACATGGCAATAGGCAATTCGGCAACCATGGGCAGATAGATTGTAACTCTATCTCCTTTTTTAATTCCCAAATGGCGTAGTGTATTTGCAAATTTATTAACTTCTATGTACAGCTGATTATAAGTAAGTGTTCGGACATCCCCAGATTCGCTTTCCCATATTATCGCTGCTTTATTTTTCGTAATATTATTAATGTGTTTATCAAGACAATTTACTGATGCATTTAGCAATCCGCCTGTAAACCATTTTGCAAAAGGTGGTTTCCAATCAAGAGTTTTTTCCCATTTTTTATTCCATATCAAGTTTTCTGCTTGTTGAGCCCAAAATTCCTCTATATTTTCTAACGACTTGGTTCTTAATTCCTGTAGAGATTTGCCTTGGAGATTTACTTCTAGTGTATTATTTTGCCCATCAAAATTTGTTGAGCTATTTTCTTCCATCATTTAAATCTGTAATTTGGTATATTTGTTTTAAAAGTATTGCGTGTGATGCTCGAAGATTTCAGGACTTTTGTATACACTAGCGTAGAATCACTCTCGAATGTCATGAAAAAAATAAATCTATGCAATTGAAGAAATGAGATGTTGCTAGAATGGGATGAACAGATTAAAGCTCATCTAATGTGGATTTGGGGTGGACAAGATGGTTTTATGAAAAAGAAAAAGGAGGGAATGCTTATTGTAACGGATAAAAAACTTATATTCATAACAAAGACCAACATGTCATACAGAATTCATGATGTTCATTCACAGCGACAGCTTTTGCGATTTAAGGATAAGAAAAATGTTTTTCTGCCAATAGAAGGTTACGGCATTACTGAATTAAACAATGATGTTGAAAAAAGTGATCAAAATATCGTATTCCCTTTTTCTCAAATTTCCGAAATGTCATTTCTTGAAAAAAGGTGGGGTACGGAACTTAAAGTTAAAATCAATTTTGAAAATCAACAGAAAAATTATAGTTTTGCAATTGTAAAGGGATGGGTGAAATATCCAGCAAAGGATCCCCTACAGTTTCATCATGTGGATTGGAATCCAATTATAACTTTATTCAGAATGTCATAAAAATTCATTAAGCTTACTCAATATCAATCATCTAAAAAAAATAAAATAAAATATAAACAATATTGTAACTACCCATGTGACGGAAAATAGGATGAAAGTTAAGAAGTTATTTCTTGTGGGAGTAGGTCCAGGTTCATCGGCCTATATGACAGACATAGTAAAAGACGTAATAAGAAAATCCAAGTATTTGATCGGTTATAAATATACATTATCAATTATAAGAGATTTGATTATTCCTAATTTTCATGAAGTCTACGAAGTGACTATGAAGAATCAGGATGAAGTTTATAATGAGGTGTACAAAAAAATGCAAGAAAATGAATTTTGTACCATTCCTTTTACTGGAGACGTAAACTTTTCAGAGTCTGAAGTAGTTGATAGACTACTTGAAATCTTTGGTAATGATAATGTAGAATTAATGCCGGGGATAAGCGCTATTCAAGTCGCTGCTTCTAGGGCAAAAATACCACTGGATAAGGCAAGGGTTCTGAGTTTTCATGTAACTGAGGATATTGAGAATAAGAAGAAAGAATTAGTCTACGCGATAGATGATAAGAAGAGTGTAGTATTGGTACCAAGACCGTGGAATAATACAGAAAAGAATTTTATGCAATCAGAAATAGCATCATACCTTAAACATGAGGGTATAGATACTTCAAAACTAATAGTTTGGGTTTTTGAATTTTTGACTACTGTTGAAGAGAGAGTATTTAGGGGCAAGATGAATGAATTAGAGAATATGGTTTTTAGTCCAATGTCGGTAATGGTTATTGATCAAGTTAGGCGCAAAACATATTTGGATTTTGATTGAGATTTATACTATTTCAATAAATGTATACCTCCAGAGTGTCTAATTAAATCCCATTCAATGATAGCACTAAATAATAGAATTATTGCTACGATACCAATTTCAATCCCAGTATGTATGAGATTCTCTTTAATCCTTGATCTTTTTAAAAAGTGAATTAGTAGTAAATAACTTCTAGAGATGGCTATACCGTAAGAAACAAGCTCCATGATTCCAAATATTGTCAAAAAAACAAGTAATGGTGGTACCTGGGTTGGTAAACCTCGTGTTATGATCATGAAAATATTACCAGTACTAAATCCTGAAAAGAGACCAAACGCAATTCCAATACCCGGAACAAACATCAGAATTGATAAAAGAAAGTTGTTGATGAATATACCTATGCTATCAATATTCTTGATTTTGTTTTGAAATTGTTCTTTTAAAAGTTCCGAAGTAGTTTTGTCAAATGAGACTGAGGTCCCAATAAGAAAAAAGGTCAAAAATAGAAAAATAAAAAGTCCCAAGTAAACAATTCTTTTTTTAAAGTTGTATTTGTACATGTATCTCAACTACAATGTTTGTGCTTTTTAATAATATCATAAAACAAAACATTTTTAGCATTTATGATTGTTCTGTTGAATAATTAAATTTGGATTCAGTGTCTATTGCATTGATTTATGCGATAAATAGGGGATATCAAGTTCATCCTGATGCTTTTGCTTTTCTCAAATCCCTAGATTGTGACGTTGAAAAGATAATCAAGACCATAGTTGAGGCTAAAAATAAGTTCAGAATGAAATCTCCAATATTAATCGATGATATAAAAAATGCGATCTCTCCGGCCGTAAATCATACTAGTAAACCTGAAATAACAAGTATAAAGAAAAACACAGAGACTAATGATGACGGTTACAAAATCATTTTTGACCCTACAAACATGATAAATTCCGAGGAAAAGAAGAATTTTTTTAAAATTTTTGAAAGTCGATATAAAAAGACTCTGAAGATTTTATCAACTCGGCCAGAAAGCAGACAGATAAGAAAAATAAAAAACATCAAAGAATTTAGGAATAAATCCAGATTTAGTTCCCCGGACAAAGAGAATGGAGGGCCTCAGGTCATTGATTCTATTTTTGTTGCAGGTTTGATAATGCTTAAAAGAAATAGAATAAATGACGTAGAATTGGTGATTGATGATACTACTGGGAGTATTCCTGCAATTTGCAGAACTAGGAATTTAATTAGTGAAGCTTCAACGCTTGTTTTGGATCAAATGTTAATGTTAGAAATTTCACCTAGTAAACGAAATTCAAATGATTTCATTGTTAAAGACATTATATTTCCAGATATTCCTGAGCATGTTCCGTCTAAATCAGTTACAGAATCGTATGTAGCTCTCATATCGGATTTACATATAGGAAGTAAATATTTCATGGATAAGGAGTTCAAAGATTTTGTAAGTTGGTTATCATCAGACGATGACATTGTAAGAAAAATCAATTTCGTCTGTATAGCAGGTGATATAGTTGATGGGATAGGGATTTACCCAAACCAAGATAGAGAATTAATCGACTTGAATATTAATAGTCAAATGTCATACGCAGCAGCTTTACTTGAAAAAATCCCCAAAAGGATGCATGTGTTTTTGATTCCTGGCAATCACGATCCGGGTAGGAGGGCTTTACCACAAACTGCATTAACAAACTTGCGTGATTTTAAATCCTTGGAAAATTTCAGTATTCTGGGTAATCCCTCACTTATTGAATTGAATAGAGTGAAGCTATTGATGTTTCATGGTCAGAGTTTGGACGATGTTATTGCAACAGTTCCTGGATTGAGCTATTCAAAACCGGTAGAGGCGATGAAAATTTTGCTAAGGTCTAGACACTTGTCACCAATATACGGTAACCGCACACCGATCGCTCCAGAATCGGAGGACATGTTAGTTATAGATGATGTGCCGGACGTTTTTCATGCTGGACATGTACATATCACACAAGTGGGAAGATACAAAGGTACCCTAATGGTAAACTCTGGTGCTTGGCAAAGGCAGACGAAATTTCAACAAACAATGGGTATCAATCCAACTCCTGGAATTTGCATATTAGTGAATCTGGCTACTCTTCAATCCTTTAAAAAAGATTTCAATTATTAATTTCATCAACGATAGGCGACAGGAGAGAATCGTTTTTAATGGCTTCTTTTATTGACGAGATCTGAATATGTAATTTGATTCGTTGTGTTCTACCATAACGTCCTTGGTTCACTATGTTTGTAGTTATTAATCCTAATTGATCGAGTTCGCCTATTATTTGGGTCATTCTTCTCTGTGTGAGAGGTTCTTGCTCAAGTTGAGAACAATATTGTTGATATACTGCATAAATTTCGCCCGTACTTCCGTTTTTAGCTTTTACTATTGAAAGTATTAGTAGTTTGGTGTGCAGAGTTGAGTTACTCAAAATTTCGAGGTTAGTATCACTGTCGATTTTTTGTTGCGCACTTCTTATATGATCTTCGGTTATCTGCATAGTTATTGATCTCTCAGCGATTTCTGCTGCAACTCTTAAAAGATCTATCGCCTTTCGTGCGTCACCTGTTTCTTTACCAGCTATTGCAGCACACAAATTGATAACACCTATGGGAACGACATTATCATAAAAAGCAAGCTTGCATCTGTCAACCAGAATTTCTTTTAATTGTTCGATAGTATAGGGATTAAAAACCAGTTCTTCTTCGCTTAAGCTGCTTTTTACTCTTGGATCTAGTTTATCCTTAAATGTTAAGCTATTTGAAATACCTATCAAACTAATGAACTGATCTGATGAAATTCGTTCATTAGCTCTTGTGAAGTTATAGAGAATATCATCACCTTTTCTATTGACAAGTGAATCAATTTCATCTATTACAAGCACAACTTTGATTGATTTTCGTTTTATGTAATCAAGGATTCTATCAGTAGCCTCACTCATAGATAGTCCAGTAAAGTAAACCTGCATTTTTCTTTCTTCTTTATTGATGTCGAGTAATTCGGCAATTTCGTAAAGGATTTTGTATGGTGTGTTTGAATTCTTTGCATTAATGAAAGGCACTCTAAGCTTTATGTCGAGTTCATTGGCCTTCTTGTACAGGTGTTCGATAACATTTTTTACAACTGCTGTCTTTCCCGTACCTGGTTTTCCAAAAATCAACAAGTTGGACGGACGGCCTTTTTTAAGTATAACTGATAATGTTTGCGCTATTGAGGCGGTTTCTTTGGTTCTGAATAGCAACTTATCTGGTACATAGCCGATAGTTAATACTTGCCTGTTTTTTATGATATTCTTATTTTTAATTGCGCTATCAAAAATAGTGTTTAAGATGTCATCTTCCAATTACAGACATCTCACCTCACCTCACACCCCTCTCTTTCTCTTGTATCGCAACATAAAATATCAATATAATAAACTCATATTGTAAATGGCATGTATTTAAAATAAAAACTCCTAAATCAAATTTCTTTTATTTTCTTGTTAATTCTAGTCATTTGTAATTCCTTGAATGGTAAGATAATCCTCAATGGGAAATATAGGGGTGGAGATTTGAGCTATTGTTCAAAGTGTTAATTTGCAGCAACATAAAATCATCCAAATGACCCCTTTATTTCCAATGCAATCTAATTAACAGACATAAACGCTGTTAAGAAGTCCAGAAAACCCCTTTATTTCCACTGGAAAGAATTCGGCTAAATATACTAGAAGATTGATAACTACAAAGACAAGGTAGGCGTAATTTATCAGGTGAAAAATTAGTTAACAATAGCTGAGCTATTTGTTAACTTGTTAATCACTTTAATTGTTAAGTGTGAGGTAATTCCAACTCTCGATCTGTCATCAGCAACGAAAAAAGTCAAAATAGAACTGGAAGACGAAAATGGACAAAAATACAACTTGACTCTACAAGGCAGTTTAACAAAAGAAAAAATAATGAATTTAATTGAATTTGTGCAATTGTTTGAAAAAAACTCAATCCAAAAAGGGTTTGAGCATAAAGAAAGTGATGAAAGATTAGGTCCAAAATTATGGAATTTAATCACTGAGAACTTTAGATATCACACGTTCACTTCTACTGATTTAATGCGGATTTATCAAGACCTGTATTATGAATCCATCCAATTAAGCGTGATTTCCATTTATTTGTCACGATTTTATCTCAAGAAACAACTTAACAGATCAAAATATGGCAAACAATGGATATATTCCGTGATTAAAGAGAACTTGAATTACGAAAATGAGAATTATGATAAATCTAATCACGCGAACTTCTTGTCTGTTCCAACAGTCTACGACCTTCATTTGTGATTTTATATCTGAAAGGTCTAGTGCTCTCGTCTCTCATAACAACATCTTCAGAATATAATTTTTTTAGCAATCGAGATGTATGTTCCCGTGATTTCTTGATTCTAGCTTGAATCTCTCTCGAGGTTAATGGCACTTCTAACATTTTGAGTACTGAATCCACAGTATTTAATCTCTGCATAACCTGCTCTTTACCATTATCCTTGATTATCACATCTTTCATCACAGGTGCTATAGTATGTGATATTTTTTTATGTGATTTATCACTAGCTGTATCGTTTGTGGTGACAAATTCTTGTTGAATGTCTTGTATTTCGACTTCCTTTTGTGGATTAATTTTAAATTCAATCATATCCATCTTAGTTCGCAAGTCTGAAATAATCTGATTATATTCATCAAACTTCTGAATATAGCTTTCAATCAACATATCCTTAAACTTATGATTCTCTTTAAGCCGCTCTTTTATATCACGAGTATATCCAAAATAAAAAAAAACAAGAAACGATAAAATGAAAAGTGTAATAGAAATTATCACATCTAATAATGAATAGTGCAAATTCGCGTCAAAAATATTCATGTGATATCATGTGATTGACAGTTGCAATTTAATTTTTACTATATCAATACGAGCTTTCTAAGCACGTTGTCTATTAGGGATATCACATTATTTAAAGAAGTTGCATCAATTACGTCAGTTTGTTTATTTGATATCACATTGAGCTGGTTATTAACTTGATCTAGTACCGGAAATGCTTGAATGTCAACAGCATTAAGCAATCGCAATAATAATAACGTGTATATCACCTTCCTTGTCTTGTCTCTACACTGTCTTAATTGTCGATAATACGCACCGGAGGTTATATTATCCATGGGTTTTGCCTTCAGCATTTTATTATAAATAATTGATGTTTGCTTCTTTGTAAGTATAGAATTTGCAATAAAATGATTCAAAAATACTGTAAAATTCATATCACTACTTTCCATTTACTATACAAATTTGTATAGTACCATACATTAATTAATTTTATTGAAACAAGGATTCAACAGGTTCTAAATTCTCTAATGAGATTATTATTATAAGAGTAATTACTTTGAGAAATGATGGAAATACAAAACATTGAAAAATATATTGTCAGTGAAATCAAGAGACAAAAAACCTTATGTTTTCCACTTATAGACTCTGAAAACTCGTTTAAGACTATAGAAGTGGCAAGAAGATTAGAACAGCTTGGCGCATCAGCAATATTAGTCGGCGGCTCATCAACATCGGATCAAATTGAACTATCTAAGTTTGTGACAGAACTAAAGAACAACGTTAAAATCCCAATTATTTTATTTCCAGGAAATATCACAGGAATATCACCAACTGCGGATGCAATTTTGTTTAGTTCCCTACTTAACTCTGAAAATCCTTACTATATAACGGGTGCCCAAGCGCAGGGAGCATTGGTCATCAATAAATATAATCTAGAAGCTATTCCAACTGGCTATCTTATTATTGGTGATGGATCGACTGCTTGGTTTATCGGTCAAGCTAAATCCATTCCTTTTGACAAATCAAATATTACAGTAATGTACGCTCTCGCAGCATTTTACATGGGTATGAGATTTTTATATCTTGAAGCTGGATCTGGCGCATCACAAAGTATTCCGCCTGAGATGGTAAGCGCGGTGAAAAAATTCTATAAGGGAATACTAGTAGTTGGCGGCGGAATAAATTCTGCTGAGACTGCCAAGAAAATATCTAATGCAGGTGCTGACATCATAGTTATAGGTACTATGATTGAAAAAGAAAAAGACTGGGAGTCTGAATTTGCGAATATTATCAAAGCGATAAGAAATTGAGCAGTCATACCAAAGAAAACAAAAATCACCAAATTCCTTCGCATTACATAGATTATCACGACGAAATTTCAAAATATATAGAAGATTCCATATTTGTCGCTCAAACAGCTAAGAAACATGGCCGTGATATATCCGAAAAAGTAGAATCACAGATTGGTTATGATTTAGCAGACAGGATAGCAAAGATACACGAAATCGACATATCTAGTAGATTAAGAACGCTTTTGCCAGAATTGGGAAAAGAACTGACAGCATTAAAGATAGCTGAAGAAATAGCACTTGGTAAATATGGCGGAATAACTATCGAAGAAAAGCTAAACAACGCAATAAGAGTTGGATTGTCTGTTGTAACAGAAGCTGTTACTGTAGCTCCGTTACAAGGGATATATGATGTTAAAATAAAAACAAATGCCAACAGATCTGAATATCTATCGGTTTCTTTTGCCGGTCCAATAAGATCTGCAGGAGGAACAGAAGCTGCCGTAACAATGTTAATCGCTGATCACGTTAGAAAAATTATCGGCCTAGACAGGTACATAGCTAATTCATACGATGACGAAATTAGTAGGTATGTGGAAGAATTAAGAATTTATGAAAGAGAGGTAGGCAACTTCCAGTTTAAGGTCTCTGATAATGATGTCATTCATTGCATAAGCTCACTTCCTGTAGAAATTGATGGAGTAGACACGGATCCTGTAGAAGTAGTGGGTCATCGAAATCTACAAAGAGTTTCTACCAACCGAGTTCGTGGGGGCGCTTTAAGAGTAATGAATGACGGTTTGATAGGCAGAAGCCGAAAATTATTGAAGATAGTTGAAACTCTAAAATTAGAAGGTTGGGATTGGCTCAAAAATCTTGAAGGAGCAATTCAAACTCCAGAAGACGATACTGTATCTCACAGGATGACTGAAGTTATTACCGGAAGACCAGTTCTTTCAATGCAGAAAAAACCCGGTGGTTTTAGATTACGGTATGGAAGAAGCTGCAACACTGGATTTGCTACTACTGGAATTCATCCAACCATTCCAATATTATTAAAGTATGCAATCGCTGTGGGTACACAAATAAAAATTGATGCACCAGGGAAAGCATCTACTATCGCACTTGTAGATAGCATCGAACCACCTATTGTAAAATTAAATGATGGAAGTGTTATAAAAGTAGAAACAGTAAGCCAAGCAAAATCTATGGCTAAAAAGATTGCAAAAATCCTCTATATGGGAGACATTCTAATAAGCTATGGCGACTTTCTTGAAAATAATGCCCAATTACTCCCATCATCATATGTTGAAGAAATATGGGCTCTGGAATTAAAAAGTAAACTAACAAGTATGGATTCTCATTTATACTTGAAAATATTTGAGAGTGAAAGGTTAATTGAGTTAATACAATTTCCGTTGGAAAAAAGACCGTCAGTCACTGAAGCATTCGAAATCAGTCGATTATTCGACATACCTCTCCATCCCCGATATGTTTTTTATTGGAGTGCTTTAACAATAGATGAATTTTCTAACTTACTTGCCAAATTACTAGAAAATAAAGAGATAATAAAAATTACTAATGAAGAAAAATTTTTAGATAATGATCCAGAACTCAAAAAAATTTTTGAGAAGCTTGGAATAATACATTCCCTTTGTCTTGACAGCAGCAAAATAAGAATCGATGATCCTGATCAACTATACGTTATAACCTTATTGATAACCATTTGCATGAAATATCAAAGTGACCTCGGTAAATTCTTAAAATCAAATGTTCTCTTAGATGGTGATCCAAATTATATTAAAATGCACATTTTGGATATTATTTCTAAGTTACTAAATGTTACCATAAAAGAAAAGTTTTCTTCTTCAATTGCGGTTCGTGTTGGACGTCCAGAAAAAGCTGCAGATAGAAAAATGAAACCTCCTGTTCATGTCTTATTTCCTATAGGAAGTAATGGTGGGCCTACCAGAGATATTCTGAAAGCGATGCAAAGACCACTCTATATTGAGATCGCGAATAGATTTTGTAAGGATTGTAAATCACTATCCATAGCCGCTTGTTGTCAAGACTGTCATACTAGTACCCCAATTCAAATCATGTGTTCAACCTGTAGACGCGAAGTTAATAATGACAATCAAAGGGATATCTGTCCTGTTTGCGGAAATCGTTTAAAGACACATTCTCCAGCCAGTTATCCTCTCAAAATTGCAATTGAAAAAGCGAGAAAGCATCTTGACATACAACCAGTTGAGCCATTGAAAGGAGTTAAATCCCTAATGGGCAAAAACCGATGTGCAGAACCTCTTGAAAAGGGAATTTTAAGGCAAAAAAATAATCTGTATACATTTAAGGACGGGACCATACGTTTTGATGCTACAAACGAACCTTTAACTCACTTTAAACCCAAATGGCTTAAAACCAATATCACAAAACTAAGGGAGCTAGGATACATTAAGGATCATACCGGCATGGATTTAAAATCACCAGATCAATTACTAGAACTATTCATACAAGATATAATTATACCAATTCATGCTGCAGAACACCTACTTAAAGTTGCCCAGTTTGTAGATGAAGAACTGACAAGTTTCTATGGACTTAATGCATTCTATAAAATAACATCCATCGATGACTTGATCGGACATTTGATTGTTGGTCTAGCACCGCATACATCCGTCGGTATAATTGGTAGAATTATTGGATTTGTCAATTCCCAAGTATGTCTAGGTTCGCCCATCTGGCATTCTGCAAAACGAAGAGATTGCGATGGCGACGCAGATTCTATTATGTTGTTGATGGATATCTTTCTGAACTTTTCAAGGGAATATTTGCCTGACAGAATTGGGGGACTAATGGATGCACCATTACTCATTCAACCTTTAGTATTTCCACATGAAGTCCAAAGGCAAGCTCACAATATAGATATTGATGAAAGGTATCCATTGGATTTTTATAGATCTTCTTGGGAAATGGAAAAAGCAACCAACGTCATTGATAATATTGACCTCATCAAAAAAAGACTAGGGCATACAAATGAATTCTTTGATTATAAATTCACTCATACTACGGACAATATTATGCTAGACGAATCACATAGTTTGTACTCAACATTGAGTACGATGGAAGAAAAACTAAAAATGCAGATAAGTACCGCCAATTTAATCAATGCAGTTGATGCAGATGAGGTGATGTCTATGGTTTTAACGACACACATTTTACCTGATATTATGGGGAATTTACGGGCTTATTCTTCGCAATCATTTAGGTGTTCTACGTGTGGACAAAAATACAGAAGAATGCCACTTGTGGGCCGATGCCTAGAATGTAATAATGAATTATTACAAACTGTAACACGAGGGAGTGTTGAGAAATATCTGCAGACTGCATTAAACATCTGTTCAGAATTTAAAATTAACGAATATCTTGTAAGTAGGATCGGCACATTAGAAAAAGAGTTAAATTTACTTTTCAAGCAAAACGTAAAGGATCAGCACACAATTATTGACTTCATTTAATCACAGATCGATTAACAAATTTTATATTTGTATGAGATTAACATAATAATTTAAAATTATGCTATTGTTGATAATAAGGGTGAAGATATTTGAGGCATAAAAAGGCTCACATTGCCATCTTTGATACATTTAAAACAAAGAAAAATAAGTTTACAGGTGAAGCCAAGAGACAAAGAGGTATTATAACTCATCTAGCTTTGGAAAAAAATCCAGAGCTAAAAACACGAACATCGATTGCGCATGCAATAGCAAAGAACAACGGTATATTATGGCAAAATATCTACTCAGGCATCTTCAAGGATCTCGATGAAGCACTAATTCCATCAGGAGTAGTGAAGGAAGGAGGCCGTCTGCCATTAAGACGTGGACCAAAGGCACTCCAATTAGAAGGAGTTCCTTTCTATGAATTAACTGAAACTGGAATTTTGGTTGCATCTTCTATTGAAGAATTGGGAAATATCAGAATGAAAATCCTTGAATCTTACTTTGATACCATGACTATCAATGCATCAGGTAATGATGTCATGAGAAAAAGTATTTTACTCCTGTTAAAAACTATACCGTCTTTTATGATAAAAATCATAAGTACATATATCTATGCTTACACCACTGGTGAAATAGATACCATAACTCCCATAACTATCGAGAAATTTCGTTCTGTATTAAAAGAACAGGTATTTATAGAAAAAGAATTTATCGAATCGTACGATAGTTTATCTCAAAACCAGAAAGAGCTGTTAAAAGATTTTTTCAAAATAATTAGCTGATTCTAAATAAATTGTCCTTTTCTTAGCCACTTTATACTGAAATTAAAATACATCTTAAAGTTCTGACTAGGATCAAATGCAAAAGTGCAATATTGACGCATAATTCTAACGATTCTATTTTGACGTTACTATACAAACAAACGCTTATAATTTACCGTTATATTGATGTATTATTTATGGCTGACATGAAGATTGTTTTCCTTGGAACATCTGCAGCCATTCCAACTCAAAATAGGGGCTTATCTTCGGTTGTCATCAAAAGAGCAAGTGAATTATTAATATTTGATGTGGGTGAGGGAATGCAAAGGAATTTTCTTCAAACCAAACTTGGAATTAATAGGAAAATGAAAATATTCATAACTCACTTACATATTGATCATTGTTTAGGATTATTAGGATTTTTTCAAACCATATCTCTTCTGGGACGCACAAAAAAAATCGATATCTATGGTGAATCAAGATTAAGAGAATTTATAAATGAAAATTTTCGTATAATAAATATTACACCGTCTTTTGAAATTGCTGTTCACGTAATTGATAAAGAGGGAGTTATAGCTACTGAAGATGATTATCAAATTAGTTGTTGCAGAGCTGACCATTCAATTCCTGCATTTTCTTATTGTATCAATGAACATCCCAGGCCAGGCATATTCAATATTAAAAAAGCGACAGAACTAGGTATTCCTAAAGGAAATCTATATAGTAGGCTTCAGAATGGTGAAGACGTCATAGTTGATGGTAAATTAATAAAATCAAATGAAATAGTAGGACCCAAAAGAAAAGGCCGTAAAATTGGAATTTCTGGAGATACAAGACCGTCTTCCAAATTAAAAAGTTTTTTTGATTCATGTGATATCTTGGTTTTCGAATCGACATACATTCATGACTACCAGAAGAAGGCAATCGAGACATTTCATTCTACATCTGCTGAGGCTGCTTTACTTGCCAAAGAGTCAAATTGTAACAAGTTAGTACTCACCCATTTCAGTTCAAGGTATAATGATCCAACAATTCTCTTAGATGAAGCAAGAACTATTCACAATAATGTAGATTTGGCGGAAGATATGAAAACTTTTTACATTCCATATGCAGAATAACTGAATCCCAATTAGGGTAGCACTTTTAAATAGTTGGAAAATATTTCCGTATTCTTACAATGGAAAAAAATGATACTGTAATTATATCAGATGACCGAAATTCTCCTCTTGCAGAAAAGATTTCATTAGATTTACATGTAGAGTACAAGAATATCGAATTACGAATATTTGCTGATGGAGAAAGTAAAATTAGACTAGACAATATGGCTAAAAAGAACTGTATAATCATACATTCTACGTATCCTCCTACAGATCAGCACCTGATGCAATTATTTATGATCATCTATAAATGCAAAGAAGACGGTGCCAAGGATATCTGTGTAGTAAGTCCATATCTTGCATACACAAGACAGGATAAGGTATTTGTCGACGGAGAGATTATAACCATTAATCTAGTTGGTAAAATTTTGGCTTCTTTGGGAATTACAAAATTAATAACTATTGATAGTCATAAACCGAATGCACTCAATTACTCTTTTGCAACAATAGATCTCACAGCCATTCCGTCTCTGTCATCCTATGTAAAAGATAATCTCACAATAAATAATCCTATAGTCATTTCCCCTGATGAAGGAGGAATAGAAAGAGCAAAGAAATTTGCGGTATTAATTAATGCAAATACTCTTTCATTAGTAAAAACGCGAGATAGGTTCACTGGTGATGTATCAATCTCACTTCTTGATCAGGGACCACTAAAAAAATGTGACGCTATTATTGTAGATGATATGATAAGTACCGGTACTAGTATTATGAAAACAATCGAATTACTTAAAAAATATCACATTGGGGACGTGTATGCAATATGTACTCACGCACTACTACTTGATGATGCTAAACAGAAATTACTTAATGCAGGTATCAAGGAAGTTATATCTACGAATTCAATTCCCAATGAATTTGCCAAGGTTGATTTAAGCAGTGTAATATCAAATTATTTTTTGAATCAATGATGGCTATTTTAGCTAAATTGTACCTGTTAGTTTATACTTTTACTATTAATGTAACTTGATTATTCATAGTTTTATCGAGTTCTTCAGTTACTGCTTTTATAACATGTGCCGTGGACGACAAGCCAGAAAAATCCAATATTCTTTTACCATCAACAATATGAATTTGCGGAGCAAGCTCATCTTTGGATAGACCATGATCATCGATTAATGATTGAATTTTTTCCTTCATCTCTAGAGGGCTACCACAATATATATCTGCATTTTCAATAGATATTTTAACATGACCATACTTATCAAGAACTAGCACTGGTTGCTTTTTTGACTTTAAAAACAATTTCTTCTTATGTATTTCACAAGCAAATATGTAATAATCTTTCATATCATATATTCTTTGTACACCTTTATTGATACCAAATAGTTCACACGCTAGTACTTCAGCTTCATCATCATCAATTTCTTTTCTATCATTGGTACCAACATCTAGACTCATATTACCGTAAACCGTAACGCGCAAAAGAGATTTTTCGTTTATATATTCAGATTGGGTAGAAATTGATTCAGGAAGAGCTCCTTTAGAAATAGCAATTTTTTCAACTTCCTGAATAAAAGATGATATCTCAGCAGCACTAGGATTATTTATTATCTTCTCCCTTTCTTCCCGAATTGATGCCGTACAGACTCCGATAGATGAGATCACTTCTGAATTATTAGCAATTCTATATTGACAATTCAATTTCGCTGCTAGTAACGGGACAAGAACGGATGCACCTCCTCCACCACCTATTAACACAAATTTTTCATCTTTTAACCTATACTCTCTCATTAGAGTTCTTATTGTCTGCAGAATCTTTGTGGTTGAAATTTCAAGAATCTTGGTCGCAACCTCCTCGATATTCATACCCAGTCTCTTTCCCAAAATCGATAACGCTAGCTGTGCAGATTTTTGATTACCTCTTGCATAATCGTTATCGGGGATATGTCCTAAAGCATTTGCGGCACATGTAGTAGTTATGGCAAACCGTTTGCCAGCACCTACTTCTATTCCTACATAGTCAATTGGATCTCCTTTTTTTGGCATAAACGTTACTATTTGTCCTCCCTCTAAATCTTGAGGCTCAGCAAAACATGAATATTTCAAACCGGAAATATGGGCAGATCTAGGCCCCACATCAGTTATCTTTTTACCGGACCACCGTACGAGAGAACCACCAGCAATTCCGACTACTCTGACATCTAATGATTTTATACATGTTGGATGATCCATAATTGTAACATATTTGACCTCAGGTTTACCATTTTTTATAATACAAATATTTGTTGAGGTACCTCCAACTTCTATAAAAATACCGTTGAGTATTCTCAAATGTAGCAGAGCCCCCGCGACGCTTGCCGCAGGTCCTGAAAGCACAGTCAGGATGGGTTTGGTTTTAAAAGTATTCATATCGGTAACACCTCCATCACCCTTCATTATTGTAATTGGAGCAGAGATTTTTTGTTGTCGTACCGCTTTTTCAACATATTTTGCGGTGCCGATAGCCTTTAATAATATACTTGCATTTATTGCAGCAGTAAGGGTTCTTATTTCTAGACCATATATTCCAGTCAGTTCATGTCCTGCAGTGGCAGGTAGGTCTGATCTTTCCATTACATATAATTCATTACTAGGATCGTCAACACCGTACGCTTCACTAACTATAATGACTTTTGCTCCTTCCTCCTTCAATTCTTTTATTATTTGAAGAATTTCTTCCTTGTCTAAGAATTTTGAGGTATCCAAAAATCTATAACACGTTTCCAAATATTTATTAGGTCCTAGTTTGACGTTACCTAAGTTTGTTCTTTTCACAATATCACTTTTTTCCAAATTTACTCCCATTCCAATAATTCCGACCTTTGTAGTGTCTCCCTCTAATAACGCATTAACAGCCTGTGTTGTACTGTGAGAGATTAATTCAATATCTGATTCGCAAATATGTTCCCTGCGTATGAGTATGATTAATGACTCTACAATACCGGTTGATACTCCCTCTTCTGAGAAATGTGAAGTAGGGACTGTAACCTTTCCTATTATCTTACCAGTATTCATATCTATTGCTACTGATTTGGTAAATGTCCCTCCAACATCGACACCAATTCTTACTCTACTCATCATTAAAACCGTAAGATATTTTTTCTCATAGTGCCTTATTATTTAAATCCTGTTAGATTTTAGTGTAATAAAGGTTTGAAATTGAAACAGAATGACAATAAGGCTCCTCTAATATGATACAAATTTCAACAATTCCTCCTGGTGTTTTAATGTAGGAATCCAATCGATATTTCCGACTCTCCTTTTTGAATCGTCACTTAAGGCTTCGATTAAGCGTTTGATAATCTGTTTGCTAGAAGTTGTTGTAGTATCAAACTCAATGATCTTTTGCTTGCCGAATTTTTTTATACTATCGTATAAAGTTATACCCAGTATCTCGCTTGTGATGTTTTCCCTAATTTTCTTATTTGTGTATTTTCTTTCTTTAAATGTTTGCAAAAGATATTCAGGGGATCGTCGTAATACCACTACGAGATCAGCCTGACTGGGGATTAGTAGATATGGAGCAAGATGTCCTGTAACAATTACATCGTCGTATCTCTTTAATTCCGTTCTAAGCATGACCGAGGCCTTTTTTATATAGACATCATAAACATCCAATGATTTGTCTCTAAATACGAGCTTATTTTTGATCACAAATTCGTTTAGATTAATAATTTTAAACCTTAATCTTTTTGATAACATATTGCTTATAGTACGTTTTCCAACTCCCGGATTGCCGGTTATGATGATTCTCGACAACCTTAAAAATTATAGTTACTCTAATTTTATTCTGTCGTTGTTCGATATGAATTTAATAGAAAATGAAGTGAAAGACTTAAAACCCGTTGGTATAAACAAAGAATTATTACATGAAAATCACTATATTAGGGGCAGGGAAAGAAGTTGGACGTTCGGGATTTTTGGTAACATCAAACAATACCAATATTTTGTTAGATTATGGGGTGCTTTTAAAAAGAGAACCAATTTTTCCAATTCATGTTAGACCAAAAGATATCAGTTCAGTTGTTCTTACCCATGCTCATTTGGATCATTCTGGTTTTATACCTTCACTTTTTTTATCCAATTCGAATATCTCAGTTTTAGGAACAAATCCGACCTTCGCTCTTTCCAATTTACTTATTGAAGATATGATCAAAATATCTGGATATTATTTGCCGTTTGAGTATGCGGATTTACACAGTATGATGACACATTCAAGAACTTTACAATATAGGGAAAGATATCCAATTAATAATATGCAAATTACCTTATACGAATCTGGACATATAATAGGCGGTTCTTCAATACTTGTAGAAAGTGAAGGTAAACGCATTTTTTATACTGGAGATATAAACACTAGAGGTTCAAAATTACTGAGATCTGCAGATTTAGATTTACCAGAAGTTGATATCTTAGTAATTGAAAGTACATATTCTCAAACAGAACAGACCCCACGGAAGGAATCCGAAAAAAATCTTGTTGAATTTGCATATAACGTTGTAGAAAGAGGAGGAACTCTTTTCATACCAGCGTTTTCAGTAGAAAGGGCACAAGAGATTGCATCCGTTTTGAAGGCTTGCAATTTTAAATATAGAATATCTATGGACGGGATGGCACTAAAGGCTAATGAAATAATGTTAAAAAATCCATCATTTTTGAAAAATCCTGAGGTATTTAAAAAAATTATATCAGAAATTGAATGGGTTCAAGGATGGAGGAGAAGAAAACAATTGGTAAAAGAACCAGGAATAATAATCTCTCCTGCAGGAATGCTTGTGGGTGGAACAGCAATCTTCTATTTGCAGGAGATAGCAAAAAATCCTAATAACGGTATAGCTTTAGTTTCGTACCAAGGTAAGGGCACTCCAGGACGTCTCCTACTTGAGAAAGGACTCGTATCATATGATGGAAAATCAAAAAAAAGTCTTGCAGAAGTAAATCATTTTGAATTTTCTGGGCACAGTAGCAGAACTGAATTACTTGAAATACTCAATAAAATCAAAGGGAATCCCAAGGTTTTTACAGTTCATGGTGACGACACGTCATGTGTGAAATTTGCCAGTGAAATCGAAGAAAAGTATGGCTTTAATGCAATAGCTCCGGATAATGGGCAAATTGTAGAAGTTAGTTGAGATTTAAAGAACTAGTCAATCTGTACTTATCTAACTGTACGAAAAAATCGCTGGAAACTATTTTATAATGTTAATATTTATCCTAAACTGAATGCAGCATATTAGTATAACAAGAGGCCTTGTTAGTTCTAAACTGGTTTTACTGGTTGTAATTTTCAGCCTTTTGCTAACTAATTCGTTTGTACTTTATTCACACGGTTTGGGAACAAATCAGATATACTTTGGCGTAAATATGAAGGGGTACTATACAAGTATGCCTCAAAGCAGAACTACAGCAATTCCGATGCCCGAAAATTTTTTCGACCATAGCCTTAAATTGATTTCCAATGCCGGCATGAATCATGTTCGATTTGTATTTTATTGGGAATCTTATGTAAGAGACCCTATCAATTTTATGCTTGAATTACAATCCCTAGCACAAGCTGCGGATAAGTACAACATAAATGTAATTTATGATAACCATCAATTTCATACCTCTTCATGGTTCAATCCACAAAGAGGAACGGGCTTCCCTTCATACCTCTTTCAAAACAACCCCGCCTACCCTCCTGGGCAGGGAGGTGGACCTAAATATACACCTGCAAAAGTATGGTGGACAGATTGGTGGAATCGATCTGTAAAGGACGTTAACGGTACCGATGGATGGACTCTACAAGTCGACTTCTTCAAAAAAATAATTGATACTCTAGACAAGCATCACAGTACACTGGGTTACGAAATCCTCAGCGAACCTCAGGTTCACAATGTTGATCAATGGGAAAAAATTGGTAAGTATAATACGTTTATGGTTAATGAATTGAGGAAATATACCAACAAAGTACTTGCTTACAGTATGAATATTCCTGTTGATCTAAGGAGCCCTATAAACCTGACAGCAGAAAACTTGGCCAAAATGAAGCCGCAAAACAGCACAAATGTAGTTTTTAAAATAAGCATCTACGGGTTGCCCACAGGTGCATATCAACAACAGAGGTTGAATACTTTTCTTAAGGCTTCAAATATCACAGGAGTACCTTTGTACATAGGCGAATGGAACAATGTCCTAAGAGAGCAGACTATCAATGAAGAAGGGAACGCAGTTTATCAGATAAATCCTTTTCAAAGTGACATAAATCAAGAGGAGGCTAATCTTTTTGTTAAAACTTTTAAAGATCTTGGTATTTGGGGATTAGCGTACTGGAAGTGGGACTATATTACACAACAAACTCCAAACTTTAATTTAATTTCGATAGGTGACAAGGGAGATTTAATTACTACTAAATATTTTAAACAATTACAAATTGCGTTGGAAAGTAATTATAGTAATAAGACTGGCCAGTAAAATTATGATGTAGGTATAATATATTTTAATATATGTAATCTTTCAGTACTGTAATGATTTCTAAATGATAATAAAGAATACCGATCCGTATAAAACAAGAAAATGCATAGTGTGCAAGAAAGAAATCATATTGCAAGAAAAATATTTTACATACCCCTTATCATTACAAAGTATTTGTTTGGATTGTTCTCTAAAAGAAATTCCTAAAATAATCGAAGCGCTGGAAACGGACTTGGAGAAAACAAGAGAGTTATTAAAGATAAGTAAGTAATTTGATGAATAACACACGAATGATTTTAGATTCTAAATTTAATCCCGAAATTAGTATCAATAGTGGCCAGATGTTTTTATGGGAAAAATTTAAAAATTCATGGTATGGCGCATATGGGGACTATATTTTAAAATTCTCAATCTCAAATAATGAAGTAGAATTTTGCTCGACTCCAAAATTCGATAATTGGGAACATTTCATATTTCGATTAGATGAGAATGTTCAAAATATCTTTTCCAGCTTTGCGAATGATACTATTTTGAGTAAACTGTTAAAAAGATATACTGGCTTACGCTTGATACGCCAGGATCCCCACCAATGTATGATTTCTTTTGCGTGTGCAAGTAATACAAACATATCAATGATAAGAATGATGTTGAAAAAATTATCTATGAAATTTGGTATTAAAAGACAAATTGATAATAAAGTATTTTTCACCTTTCCGTCAATGAAAAATATACATAAAGCTTCTATCAATGAATTATGTTCTTGCAGTGTTGGATATAGAGCAAAAACTATTAAATCAATTGCAGAGAAAGTTGTTACAGGAACTTTAACAATTGATGAATTATATCAGAGCAAATATGATGATGCTAGAAAAATACTGACTAGCATTTATGGAATTGGAAATAAAATAGCTGATTGTATATTGTTATTTTCTCTAGAAAAGACGGAAGCATTTCCAATTGATGTATGGATGGGTCGCGCAATATTCAAGTACTACAAAAAATTAATTGACAACCGAGAAGTGACTTTTATGAACGCAAATAAAAAACTAAGCGATAACCAATATTCAATCTTGTCTGAAATAATGAGAAACCATTTTGGTAACTATGGTGGATATGCACAACAATATCTCTTTTATCACATTAGAAATGTAAAAAAGAAAAAATGGTAACGTTTATTTTTAATATTACTAAAGATCGGATACATTATCAGAAGGGAATTAATATTTTTTGTGTTTGTATGAAGTAATGATTTTTAAGACATTATGCAAATTCAATTTTCCATAGAGAAGATAAATTATTATTATACTCTTTTTTTGGAAGGTTTGAATTTTCAAAATATTCAAATCCACATTTATCCATTACCTCTTCAAAATCATATTTAGTTTGCAATTTTTGATGGCAATGTATTAAAGCATTCTTAAATTTATCAAAATATTTTGAATCCTTAATGTAGACATACCATAAGTTGTGAGCGCCACGTAAATCAAATAAGTAATCGTGTACTTCGTTTGACATCTTGGTGTAATATTTATTCAAAATCTCATAATTTACATCTATCCAAGACGGCGTTCTCCACCAAGCTATCCTTCTAAATCCAAACTCCTCAAATTCTGCTGCCAGGCTTATTCCCTGATCTAAAGTTGTTATGATAACATCTGTAGACTTAGCTACAGCTTTTCTAAAATCAACTCCTGGATCCATCCATCCTACAAATATTACATCGTACCTTTGGTTCAAATCAAGTGATACGTCCCTAATGTGAACATAATTTGGCTTTACCCTGTTAAATTCATAGAAAATGCCACCATCCTTTTCTATCCCAATAGCATTTGGTATAAACTCTCTAATTTTTTCTAAAAAATCTCCATATCCACATCCTACATCCAAATACTTCGGGTTTGGAGAAATTGATTTTGCTATTGCAACAACACGCAATACATCAACTTTTCGATAACCAAAATAGGTACCGCAAATGTATGGAAATATGAAACGTTCATGAA
>DATBHO010000112.1:0-39278 GCA_036557405.1 Nitrososphaeraceae archaeon | reverse complement strand
ATTACGAAACTAGACAAAACAATTAGCGCTTTTTTCAATATTTCACTTTCAGGCATGCATTATAAAAAACTTTTTGATGATAACAAGATCGATAGCTGTGAAATTATAATGTATGGCTGGGTTAGGCAATCTAAATGGAGGAAGTACAACTCGTCGGATTAGCACGGGTTGAGGCAACTTTTGATAAATCAATAATTTTTTACATGAGGATAAGTTTAATGACGGTATGGTTTGAGATTAGGAAGACATGACTCATTACATCCTCCTGTATAGATCTTATAAAATTATCCTGTAATGTAAATGGGGGTCGTGACAAATCTGTGGCTCCGCAGCGTGTTCAAAACATGTAAATTATAAAACTTAGATATTAACATTTAAGAACACCCGTGACCCATGCATTAGTTGACAGTCCATGGAGAGTGTAGTCAGAAAAGTTTTTGGAGGTCAAAACATTTCGACAATAAAAGTCGCATTAGGTCTGGTAGGATTAACAATCTCACTAATTTCCTTACAAAATTACATTAATTTTGCTTTTTCCCAGATTGGTGGTGAAACAGGTCAGTTCCCAAATGGTAATAATCTAACAACACTTGGGTCAGATGCCTCGAATCAGTCCCTTGGTGGATCTCAATCACAACCACCTTCGGGCTTTGTAACAAAAGGGAAAATTAATACTCTGATTTCCGTTCCAAATGGCAAATGGCTAGCTTCTGGGGATTGGAATATCATATTGAACAACGGGAATGTTACCTCCTTTGGAAGCAATATGACATGGTACAATAGTAGCGGAACTAATGCGCACACTCACGAGTTGACAAACTTTAAAGCAGCTCCCGGCGGCATACGGACATTACCACTTAGTGGATCTGGCGAGCAAATAATCATAAAGGGAGTTTCTGATGTAGGAGCAAATAACCGAGTTTCATGGTTTGAAGTTCCGACTACAATTACAATCAATGACCGCAAGATAGTGTCTATTTTATTGGATGATAACAAGACCAATCATCACTTTGGGGGGCAACCATTATTGGGAATTGTTGACTCATTCGTAAAGTGTTCAGACACTCCTGGAGCTAACATGGAGCTCTTGCCACCATGTAGTATAAGTCCAGCTGTACAGGAGGGTTTCGGTATAACGAATGAGAGTTCAACTTTTACACCTTCTGAGGGGGCTCTGACAGGAGGAGGAATACCACCTGGAGGAATCCCTGGAGGAATTCCATCTGGTAATGAACAAACAGGTGGAGGAGGAATACCACTTGGAGGAATTCCATCTGGTAATGAACAAACAGGTGGAGGAGGAATACCCCCTGGAAATGAACAAACAGGTGGAGGAGGAATACCAACTGGAAATGAACAAACAGGTGGAGGAGGAATACCAACTGGAAATGAACAAACGGGTAGACACGGGATGAATCCGCAATGTACTGATTTGAAGATCGAGAATATAACCGCAAATGGTTTTGAAACTGATCCTTCTGACCGTCATCCGCCTTCTGATGCTATTGACGGGTCCTCGTCTACATGGTGGTCTTACAATGGCAAAAATCCATGGGTAGAGATTAGGCTGAAGGAGCCGGAATTTATTTGCGGACTGTCGGTGCAATGGAATAAAGGAGATGTAAGGAAATATTCATTTGAAATTGGAGTTTCTGAGGATGGTAACAAGTATGAAAAAGCCTTTGATGGCAGCAATAAGAAAGGCACATCGAGGCAAGAAATTTATCCATTTGAAGAAGGAATTGGCGGGAAGTTTGTTAGGTTGACAATCACTAACACTAGTTCAAAGGATGGCTGGGTTAGTATACAGGAAATCAGTCCTCTTGGATTCCCTAGCGGTTACAATCAAACAGGTGGTGGAGGCATTCCACCTGGAGGCATTCCGCCTGTAGACAATCAAACAGGTGGTGGAGGCATTCCGCCTGGAGGCATTCCGCCTATAATTAATCAAACAGGTGGTGGAGGCATTCCGCCTGGAGGCATTCCGCCTGGAGGCATTCCGCCTATAATTAATCAAACAGGTGGTGGAGGCATTCCGCCTATAATTAATCAAACAGGTGGTGGAGGCATTCCGCCTATAATTAATCAAACAGGTGGTGGAGGCATTCCGCCTATAATTAATCAAACACGCCAGGCCCCATAGTACCTCTGTTAGATCTGAAAAGAATCGATTAGAAATTGGTCCGCAGGAATCTAAATCTATTTAGGGGACCTTGGTGCTACATGACGGATTCACATTGTAAACAATGGAAATCCCTTCCTGCCCATACCGAGAACAAAATGAATCCAACAAAAAATAATAAACGACGATCAAAGTTAGCACAAGAAAGCAAGATTGAATTTAGCAACAAATTAAGATTCAGACCCAGCCCCGACCAATATTAGAGGTAAAGCTCTCTATAGAAACAACCTAGAAATTCTAATTACGACCTAACTGAAATTGCAGATTCATCCCTTCCAAATCTATAAGAATATCCTTCTCCAGAACAATAAGTTTTTCAATCTAGAACCTAGTTATTTTTTCCTATTAACTCATAAACATGTTTAACATGTTCATAAGTTTTCAATTTCTTATCTTCTGGTATTTTTGTTTTTTTAGTTCTAAATGTATTGTTAGTTATCTTTCTTAATGCATCATTCAATTCTTTCGAAATGATAATTTGATCATTATCAGCAAATCCTTCAAGTCTGCTACAGAAATTAACATCGTCTCCAATAGCAGTAATCTGACTTCGAAGAGGAGAATACCAATATCCAAATAACACTTGACCAATATGCATAGCACATTTCAAATTTATATCGGTAGTAGGGGTGTAATCATAATGAGAATATAAAATTTTAATGTGTTTTTCCTTAATTTTTATGAAATTAGTTTTTAATTCTAAAGCAGCATCCATTGCTTTTGGAAGAACTTTGTCAAATTCTTTATCTTGGTAACCGAAATAAGCGAATATTCCATCACCTATGAATTTATCCAAAATCCCATTATTGTTTTCTATCACCCTTGTTGCTTCACTACAATAATCTCTTAATAAGTATTCCAGTTCATGAAATATGGGACCTTGTTTTTTCATTCGTTTTTTCACTAATGCTTTTAATTCTTTAACTAAGCCAGAAAATTTACTTATATCCCAAAATACGATAATGAAATCATTGATGTTGACTCCATCTAACTTTATTTCTTTAATATGTTTGTATATGAATGGATCAAAATACATAGCCAGTTGTTCCTTAGAATAAGGATCATTGACTGGATTATTCTGAATAGGCATATATTTACACCATTTATCTATTTCCATCAAGATAAATTGACAGGTTGGGAATCTTGATATTGTATCTCTTATCAAGATATCTTAATCTTTGAATATTGCTCATACTATTATAGTCTTGAGTAAAAATAGTGATACTGTTAATTTCTCTCGTATGAATTTTGCATAGATAATCAATTCGTTCATAATCATAATTAAACATGATTTGTCCCTCTTCTCCAGAGTTTAGATAAAGCCTTTCATCTAATACTTCGATATTTGTTGCATCAGGATCAATTTTGATAAAGTAAAGATGGTGAGATTCATTATCCGTATTAATCCACGTAATGGTATCTCCTTTTTGAATTTTGAGAGCTTGTGGGATATAGTTTCTAATAGATTCATTACGCAGAAATTGTGGAATGATTACCTGATGTTTCATTATTATTATGTAATTATATCGAATACGATATATTAATAAAGTGAATTATTTGAAAATCCAGATTCATCGCTTCCGTGCCAATCCAAGATTAAGTTCTATTTATGGAATATTGTGACTGAAGTTGGGTTCATACTGTAAACTATAGAGATCCATTCAGAATCCTCTTCTGAAGACAAATCTTAAGTAATTTTGATGTTTGGAGAATTTATGTTCTAACTCCTCGAACTAATATCGGGAAATTAATTCTATGGCCTAACTATTTGTTAATAAAAGTATTATTTCTGGGTCAGTGCTTGCAATGTGGGATCGACTCTCTGAGCTTCTGACATGGCGAAGCAATGGGTAGACATAAATTCTCTTGCACCTCCAAGTTTACTTTCCCACTTTGGTAATAACAATTCGCCGCATTTTTCATTTACTGCATCAATATATTTAGAATATATTAACCATGGATTATCAAAGTGTCCTACTTGTTGTGCAATTTTACTAAAAATAACTTCTTGGTTCGCCTTTGTAGCGGCATTTTTTAAATCGTTGATAAACTCCCTCTGTATTGCTACGTCATTTCTACTTCCCAACCTGGTTAGGTGTCCGCCAACGAATTTATCAAAATCATATTTGTCTAATGCAATATCGTGGGCATTGATGAAACCAGCAACATCCTTTGCAATTGCCAAGTAGGGAAAAGGAATCCATCCAGGAAACACTATATCAACTAACATTAGCACCTTTTGCTTGGGGGCATAAATGAAGATGTTACCGGGAAGATGGTTAGATCCATAGTAGTCCAACTTTAGTGTTTGGTTACCTAAGGTTAGAGTATAATTTTTTGAAAAGGTTATGGTTGGTACAGGTGGAATCATAGTCACATTCTTGGCCATAGACTTGGCCCTTTGTAATTCTCTAGCAGTCTCCTCCTGAGCTATGATACTGACGTTCTTTGGGAATAATCCAGCAGCGCCTATGTGATCAATGTGCGCGTGACTATAAATGAGATAGTTGACTGGTTTGTCGGTTACTTCAGCAATTGCCTTAAGATACTTTTGTCCCAAAGAAGGAGGGGCATCGACTGCTACGACTCCTTTATCTGTTACCATGAACATGGTGTTGTATGCACCATCCGTGACGGAATACAAATTATCACCTAGTTTTCCTACAAGATAACCTTTAGAAGGAATGGAAGGACCCTTAGCTGTATCCGGTATCGGTATAGTTTCGTTGGTCATGGTATTATTAGTCTTTGATTCATTCATTTTTGAAACAATAAATTCTACATGTCCATCCTCACCAAATGCAGAGACGTTCTCAATATGAGAAAATACTATTAATGATGACAGGGCTAGAATTGCCGTTGTAATTCCAAACAACAGTGTAAAACTTTTCAGCACTTCCATTCTCATTGAAGCAATTTGATATCATTGTCTTATATATACAATCTCGACGGACTAGCACCAAGTTGTTAACATTATAAGCAAAAAGAATAACATTATTTACAGACCTTCTCTAATAATTCCGTTAAATGAACGACAAGAAAGATAATTATGAATTCAATGGAATAAATACGCAAATATTAAACGCAGCATTTGAGTCCATGCGAAGTCTTCCAGAAATGGCAAAAGTAACATTTTCTGCAAAATCAGAGTGGAATGGTGGTTTTAGTGTAACAACTACTTCCAAAGACTTTGTTATGGGGGCTCACTGTATAGAAAGAAATAATGAATACAAGATGCAATATGATTATCCAAATCAGTTCTCAGGGCAGGGAAGAGGTCCTACCGTATGTGAGGCTTGTATGGGTGCCTTGGGGGCTTGTCCGACACAAACTATAGCAGGTCACGCAACATCCAGAGGTATCAAGATTGATAGCATTGACATTACTGTGGAAGGTGATCTTGATATGCGTGGTTGGACGGGTATATCTAATGATGTGAGACCGGGTGCTCAGCAGTTGAGAGTAAAGATGAACATTAAAAGCGATACTGCATCAAAAGAACAAATAAATGAGTTGTATGAAATTGGGAAGAGGTTTTCACCTGCATTTGATACTATAACTAATGGAACCTCAGTAGTTGTAGTCAACCCTTAGTTAAGCACCATCGCTGGTTGGAAATATTTTGGGGAATTCCGCTAATTCTCCACGTTAATTGGAAATTCGAAATTCGACCATATAAAATTCCGGATTTATCCATTCCTGTCTCAACCGTCGTTTACTATACTGCTATTTTCTGTTATTGTCACTGCAAATAGAATTTTAATTATGATCATCACAACAGTTTAGAGCAGCATAATTCTGTAAACTGAAACAGTATTGAATCAGTAAACCAGAAATATCTCTGATAATAGAATATTTATATTTAAAATAATCCTACTGCTGTATAATTATGAACGCCCCCTTAATCGTGTCAGCTATAATAATGCTTGTTATTGAACTGTCAGGAGCAGCAACAGCAACAGCAGCAGCATCTGATTCGATTATACTACAACAACAGAATCACTCCTTTATTGCATCATTGATTGGGAAAAACGTTATACCTCCTGTAAGTACAAATGCAACAGGTATCGTTAAGTTTCAGGCTAATGCTTCTAATATTAATGAATTATATTATGAAGTAAACCTAACAAATTTAAATAATGATGTGGCAAGGGTTGATATTTACCTTGGTAACAAAACTGAAAACGGCCGTAGTGTAGCTACGTTATATCAAACAACCATGAATTCTTCAGAAATTTGTTGCAGATCAGCTGCTTCAGAATCTGAAAGGAATAAATTCTTCTTCAATGGAACCATTTCTACTCAAAAATTAGAATTTGGACCATTGGCAAATAGTAAAAATATAACTGATTTAGTTGGGCTTTTTAATCGCGGTAATTCGTATGTGGAAGTAGATACTTATCAACCTAAATCTTTAAGTTTCTCAGGTAGTGACAGTGAAATTCGTGGCCAAATAATGCCATTTGCATCAAATTCCAAAAGCGTAACAACTTTACCACCCGTTCTATTAGAACACGTTGAGCCGCAAAATGACAATCAATCTAATACTACGTCTGTGAATGAAGAAAATTCAACGAAATATATACAATATGAGGATACCGATAAAGGCTTTAAAATAGATCATCCACAAGATTGGAAACCCGTCAGGTCTGATTTGAGAAATAACGCTGTAGTCGCATTTAATCCGCCTGATAAGATCGTTGAAGTGGATGTAAAATTACTCCCGCGAACAAATAGCATGTCCTTAAAAACATTCGGAGACCAATATAAGAAGGTGGACGGCTTGCATTTGTCATCTTATTATCAAAATGCCACCACTCTACTTGCTGGACAACCTGCAGTTAGGGTAGAAGGAACATTAATTACTTCTCCAAATATTTTGCAACAACTAACTGGGCAAGAACCGATTACACACAAAATCCTAACAATGGTAACACCATTGAAACAGCAAAAGTCCTTTATACAAGTGATTTATTTTGCTAACAAATCCAATTATTCGGATTATTTACCTACTGTCGAACATATGATTAAATCGTTCCAACTTATGAACACAAAACCAACCATACAAGAACATTAGTTTGACTACTTATCTGATTTTCGTTATATCAAAGGCTTATAGTAGAGGGTAATATCGACAATCTACGCAGATTCTATTTTTTTGGCTTAATCTATTCAAACTTAGCCTTTTTATTCTATTTGGTAACCTTACAAAATTAGCATTCATTAAACCTGATGTGATTTTAGAAAAAGTAGCCTTTTCCATGAACCCTTAAATACGAATGATATTAACTTGTTCATCTAAATGTTTAGGCCTGAATTTGTTATATTCCTAAAAAAGATATATGACTTAACCGGAGGGGAATTGCGTATTATTAATCAATATCAAGTCGGTGAAGGATTAGCATTAAACAGTAAACAAACGGATAAAATAGTCGATCAATTGTCTGATAGTGGTATGATAAAAAAGACTGCTAGAAACAAGATTATTCTAAGTGCTTATGCATTACATGTTATTCATAAGAATGAAAACTAGGACTGAAATTATTTATTTTCTGTCAGGATTAATGAAATCTTATCATCCGTTGCTGTCATCCTGGTTTTTAATAACACTTCTTGAATTCCTAACTTATGATATTCATATAAAATAAAAAAAAGAGTCTTCAGAATTTAGCTGTTAAATTCATATCAAATTTGATTCACCAACGACAAGCCCTATTCCACGAATTGAAGAAATTTAATTACTATAAATAGAAATGATTAAGTTTGTCGATTTGCAATACGATTTAAGAGGATTGGAAACGAAAGGACAAAACTCTTTGTCAGAGATGTGATGAATGGACAAAAGGACTTGATGTTTGTGGAGAATGTGGAGATAAACAAATGATGCTAACTATTAGTTAATAATTCCAAACATTTATGTCCTCATAATCCCACTATTGCTTAGATGAGTCAACATGACGTTTGCACTTATTGTCTACATCCTAAAAACCGACATGTATATTATGCTGGTCAAATAGACAACAAACACCCCTGTAGAATTTGTGGATGTCTTTACTTTAAATCAATGTAATTACACGCAAGGTAGTTATATCTGATGTGTTGTAATTATAATATGCAGAGAATAATAAAACCAGCAAGGCCACCAGGCGAATTCAAATGTAGGACGTGTCAGGTTATGTGGTCAAGTTATATGGAGAATAATGCTCCATGTACAGACACAACAATGAGAGCCGGATTACACAACTTTGATTTTGCTAACCCTATTAATATACAACAAATAGGGAGTTAATTTTTTATTTTTCGTTACTACAAATCCGAAAATATACAACCTAAGATTTTTAATTCACTATACAACTTCTCTGACTCAAATATTAAATTCAGGTGCTTTGCTTAGTAACGTAAGATTTATTTACAGTAATTTGGAATCACGTAGTCTATTTGAAATGGTTGAAATAGATACAAAGTAGCTTAATTGCTATGATAGAAAAATGGTTTTAATTAACGAACTACCAATACAGGTATGTCTACGTTACCAATTATTTTTCGTGCACTACTGAAAAAGGCTCTCACTCCAGAATCTAGATGTACACTCCTTAAGATTAACATATCGTAATTTCCTACCTTAATCTCTTTCACTATTTCCTCTAAAGGATTACCTACTTTGAATTTATACGAAATTTTACTTTCACAGCCAGCTTCCCTACATCTCTTTATCTTTAATTCCATTTCTTCTATTACCGGTCCTTTAACCTCTTGTTTTATATTCTTATTAGAACCTTGTGCAGAGACACCTTCTAAAGAGGCACCTTCTACTTTCTCAAATTTTTCCAAAATTCGTAAAATTTGTAACTCTGCCCCTGAGTATCTGGATAGAGATACAGCATAGTTAAATACCTTATTTGATTCATCCTGTCCATCATCAGTAATTAAGATTTTATTAATTGATGGAACATTTTCCTTCGAAATTGAGTAGGCTTGAGAGGCAACGCTGGATTCTTTTGTTGGGTTTAAGTTTGTTTTTTCGTTGTTGGAGGGGTCTACGCCCTCTTTATTATCAGTCACAACATTATGTACATACGAGTCAATTTAAAGATTATGGGAATATATAAAAATGAGGTATTATTTCCCATCAGCACGTTAGGAATTGTCCACCAGTCTCCTAATCTTTTTTCCAAATTTATGAGATTTAGTCAAACTAATATCCAAATTAAATATGCCAATTTGAATCAAAGTTTCTATAAGATAAACTAGAAATTCTAATTCCGGCCCGTTTGAAATTCCACATTCATCCCTTCCGACCCATCATATTTTGAACACAATTTTCAGGGTTTGAGAAATTCTATCGGAGATAGTTGTTATAATTAGAGGTAACAGTGTTAAATTAGCAATAGCAGATATGCAACCGGATTTTATAAGCAACGGAAGTTCTAATTCGTTGAAGATTTCAAGTTTTCTTTAGATGTTACTTTTGATCTTACGCTGATATCCATTGGACAATCGGATTTTATCCTGAAACCTCTCCAATCTCAGTTAGAGATATGTGAAATTTCGTCTTGTTCTAAATGATTGTACCAATATGCTAAAATACTAAATTTATCCCTTCGTTATTTCTGAAATACAGAAGTAGAACCGAAATAGTGTCAATGATCCTAGAAGCAGCAAACGGTAGTGCAACAAAAACAAAAATTATGTACAAAGCATTTCTTAGCTATGATCAATTAAGAGAATATCTCTCTCTACTTATTGAAAATAATTTGGTGGAATATTTGGAAGGATCACAAACATACAAAACGACGGAGAAAGGACTGAATCTCTTAAAGATGCACAACGAAATTGGCGAGCTTCTACAAACTCCGATGAGAGAATCACGAATACAATAGAATAAAAAGTGAACCGATCTCGAATGGTGGCACATAATATCACTTCAGGTAATTATTTAACAACAGGTTTTTAATTGAGCGTCAAATTTTTCCGATGATTGCATATTACTCATCATTAGAATTAGATTTTAGATTGAAGCAAATTTTTGTATAAACAATGATCCGTGTTTCAACAAATGGTAGTCTAAAATAATCACCAAACACTTTACTATAGGTTTTCTTAATCATGTGCTATGAAATTTCGAAAGATTGTTGAAACTTCCATATACTCATCTAATTTAGAAAAAATGAACGAATTTTATGTTGATAAATTAGGTCTAGATTTTGTCTCTGAACAAAAGGGTAGGCACATTTTTTTGAAGACAGAAAAAAAATGCTTCTTATTTTTAATTATGAGGTTACGACAACTGAAAAGGAAACTAATCATGGGGCACCCAGTCCACCATCGATGGTTCATATGGCTATTGAGATAGGATCGGAGGAATATGAGAATGCAAAGTAATTACTATGAGATAGTAACATTAAACTTGAAAAAGAAGTAGAATGGGGGAATCATTTCAAATCTAGATCAATTTATTTTAGAGATCCTGCTGGTAACCTTGTAGAATTCATAACAAAAAATTACTGGGAAGTAGTGGACTGATTATGCCATACAAGTATCTGGAAGACAGAATTTAACCGATGATTTTTGGACCATCAGAAACGGTCTCAACATGTAAAAATTTTTCTTATAAATAGGATTTACACTTAATACCAAAGTAGCCTGAAGCTATCCAGTAAATTATCATAAAAACCCAGGATAAATGGGAGGATCACTTTTTAGGAACTATGGACTAAAATAAAGCAGATAATGACAATGGATAAAGTTGCCAGAAAGAAAACATTTTCCAAAATTCTTGTAGCCATACATGAATCCAGTAAATCAGCAGATAAAGCAGTCGATTACGCAACTAGAATTGCCAAGGATTATGACGCGTTTCTAGTTGTTCTTTATGTCGTACGAACACAATCCTATGTAGACACCGGGACTGTTCCAGGTCATGTAATCGATTTTAAGAAGCAAGCGCAGGAATATCTTACTAATATAACGGAAAAAATACACAAATACAGTGATAAAGAGAATTACATAAAAGTGAAAACCGAAATTATCGCCTCAATTAAAATCGCCGATGCCATAGCACACTACGCGAAAGATAAACATATTGATTTAATTGTTGTTGGACCCAGAGGGAGATCCAAATTTAAGAGTTTGGTACTGGGAAGTGTTACTTCAGATGTTGTAAGACTAGCCAATTGTCCGGTATTAACTGTTAGGTAAAATAAAAAGGAAAAACAAATTGAATCTTATTGTGATTAGGCGTTTAATCCTAGCTATGACTATAGTGATCCTAAGCGTCATTTTGGTAGCAGTCATTTTGGGAAAAATTTAATGAATAAACTTATTTGAATCCTACCCAGAGTTACAATGAATTGGTCGAGCTCATACAGGAAATTCAGGACGACTATCAACTATATGCACAAAATCCAGCGGGGTATGAAAAAAAGGTAGATTCAATATCAGATATGTTTGGCTTAACAAAAAAAAACAGACTTAAAACTCACTATTGTCCTGTGTATGTAATTGGAAAATTTGAAACCGCTCCTATTGTCTTTTTCGGAGTAAATCCAGGTTATTCCTCAAAGAATAGTCCTATAGAAGAAAACGAAGCAAGTAAATCGTGGCAACACTATCAAAGTCTCTACCTTAATTTTTTTCAATACTTTTCCCACCATAAATTTGAATCTCCATATTATACTGCTTTATGGTATCTCATTTCCGGACTGACAGGTACCAGCTATCCCAAAAAAAGGAAATGGGCATTATTTGATCAATATCTCTGCAATATGGAACTAGTACCATACCACTCAGAAGGTATTGTGTTTCCCACCATACTCAAAGAACAGCAACTCGAATATCTGCAGAATCGTCATAGTAGTAACATTAAATTTATTAAGAGATTCAAACCTAAATTGTTGATTTTTAATGGTAAGATATGGAAGACCCTGTTGATCAACTATAATTTAACTGAACAGTATGTTAAGGCTCCAACAACGAATCAATTCACCATGTATTTTTTTGAACTAGATGGCATTCCATCAGTGCTTTTTGATCGCTTCTTCCAAAGACATTTCCGGGGAATCACGAATGATGATAGAATGTTTACGATACCAAAACTAATTCACGATAGATTTGAGAATTTAAGGGAAAATCTGTCCGCAGTTGAAAATAAAACCATAGAGAACTCATAATCCTAGTATTAATCCTAAAATTTCGTTCATTATGCAAGATTAGAATAAGATATAGACCAAGATCTTGAAGAATTTGCGAATTATGTCCTGGAAGAATTAAAGCAATCACATGGACAAGTTAGAAATTCGGATGAAATATTGAGGGAATGGAAATTATTTAAGAAACAAAAGAATCTAGAATTATATAAAAAAGTAATTAGCGAGGCGAAGTAGGCTCTCGGTGTTTTGTGGGCGAACCTCAGTTGATAATATTGGATACCCGATATGTATAAATATACTAATATGCATAAATTATATCGTATGACCGATATGATCCTGGAGGAAGTGATTGCACTTTGATACCGGGTGTGTTGGATGTACTTGGCGCACAAATTAGCGCATCCGAACGATTGCACGGTTTAGTCGAACAAATTGCAAGGGCAGAAGTGAGAAAGTTAGCAATCAGTTTGATGTTCCCTTTACTGGAAAAATTCAATCTGCCAATAAAATTAGTCTGATAAAATTAACTAAAGATACTATATAAAGAAATTAGAACTTAATTATGACCCATCTGAAATTCCAAATTGATCCTTCCGGCGATTATCAATTTCTTTGTTCTGGCGGTATCGGGAATAACTGAAACTATGTCTACTCTACAAAATGCAAGTTCTAATCCCTAAGTAATCGGATTTCTGGTTTTACTTAACCATATTCAAATTAGAAGTGAGTAAAATCTTTCTTCATGTAACCGCAATTTGTATAACGTGTTACCCTTTGCGAGGAACATAGCATTATGGACATTAAACAAGTCAAATAAATCATCAAATGATCCGCTAATTATATTCCTAATGTTCGCAATACAATGGGTAATCCCTGGTAGAGATTTACTTTCATACCATTCACAGAACCCTACTGCCTTTCTTACAGATTCTTTTCGGGCAAGGTCTTCAACCAAAAAGGCAACTGTCAAAGGAAATTTGCTACCAACCTTATTTCCAATAATTTCCAAGACCTTGTTTCCAGTTACTTGCGGATTTTCTAAAAGCTTGTCATAATTACCGGCAGTTGCATCAAACCACTTTCTCTTGTTAAGATATTGCATACCATAATGTTTTGCTGACCCGCAAGAGGATTTGAACCAATTATCCGAAGCTAATTTATCAATCTCATCGAGTAATTTACTTAGGGTTTTCTCATCATCATACAAAATTAAATTGTGTCGGTGTCGGTTTTTTTCATGATTTTTAATCCATTTATCCACAGCATCTGCTACGATTGATGCCAATGTAATGCCATCGTCTGTGGCAATCTGGCTTGCCTTTGCATGAAGTTTTTCATCGAAATCTCTGACGAATAGATCCTTTACCATGCGTGTACTATTCATTTATGATTATTAAAGATATCTAGATATCTAGGTTAGATACAATTAAATAATAGATATCTAGATATCTCATCTATGGCAAAAATCAAAAATCAAACCATCACTGTTGATGGTCAGACAATATTCTATCGCGAGGCCGGAGACAAAGAAAATGCACCCACAATCCTATTGCTTCATGGATTCCCAACATCTTCGCACATGTTCAGGAACCTTATTCCAATCTTAGCAGACAGATTCCATCTGCTTGCACCCGATTATCCCGGATTTGGATATAGCTCCATGCCTAGTGTGGACAAGTTCGAGTACACATTTGACCACCTTGCCGATATAGTAGAGAAATTCGTTACCCAGTTAGGAGTAGAAAGATACAGCCTATACGTTATGGACTACGGCGCACCAGTGGGTTACCGCCTTGCGGTCAAGCATCCTGAAAAGATAGAAGCTTTAATTGTGCAGAATGGAAACGCATACGATGAGGGTTTAGGCGAATTCTGGGAACCTCTCAGGGCCTATTGGATTGAGCCCAATGAGAAGAACAAGAATGCATTAAAGAAATTTCTTGCTATGGAAGCTACCAGATGGCAGTATACACACGGAGTAAAGGATGAAAATGCAATAAGTCCTGACAACTGGATTCATGACCAGTTGCTACTTGACCGTCCAGGCAATAATGAAATCCAGCTTCAGCTATTCTATGACTACAAATCTAATCCACCACTATATCCTCAATGGCAAGAATACTTTAGAAAGTATCAACCGCCAGCACTTGTAGTTTGGGGCAGAAATGACATCATATTTCCCAAGGAAGGGGCAATTCCTTATCAACGTGATCTAAAGAACATTCAAATCCATTTGTTGAATACTGGACACTTTGCGTTAGAGGAAGAAGGCGATCTAATTGCGGACTTGATATCGCGTTTCCATTGGGCTAATCGAAAAGCTGTTCCTTGGATAGAGGCCTAAGATGAGATGAGATTCCTGATAGGCGCAAAAATACCTACAGAAGCCGGAAATCTGATGTTACAGGATCCAAACTATTTGAGTAAACTTCAGACATACATAAACAAGGTAAACGCTGAAGCAACATATTTCTTTGAGGAAGAGGGCGATAGAGTAGCTGCTTTCATCGTCGATATACAGCGAGCAAACGAGATACCAGTTTTGATGGAACCGCTATTTAGTGGAATGGGCGCTCAAGTGGAACTCCATCCGGTAATGAGCTTCGATGACCTGAAGAATGGAATACCGCAAGCCGTGGTGGAGGCAAACTCTTACCGTAATTAAAGAATAATCTTTTTTTTATCACATATTCCTACTCGTTACTAAAAATATATCTAAAATACAATTAGGGACCTAATACATGCATGGTTCAAATCCCAACAGGGTCATATTATATCGTTTCCACTTATTGACGTGTAATTGAATCTGTCTATTGGGCATTTCATATTGCAGATTGGGTATTATGAGCAAGAATAATGGTTGTCGTACGATGTGCTTATGTTAGCTTAAATGGAAAAAAGGTTATCACAAACAGTACTATTACTCCTATTCCGCCAATTATGAAAGCAGGGTATCCTAATAATTTATTCCGTGCAATCTCTGACACTCCACCTAATCCTGCAGCTATGATTAAGAGTACAGTTATCAGTTCGTAAATTCCTATCATCTTTGATATATCGGAAATATGATCAACAGATTTGAGAAACCTTTCATATTCAGAGTCTGCTTTGTACTTGATATTTAAAAATGAACCATTTGCTGTTACACTCTCCTCAAGATGTTCAAGATGAGATTTATACATAGCAAGGTTTTTCTCTATTTCAGTGACATTCTTTTCAGTATTGTTACCTCGAAGGTTGATATTCAGATCGTCAAGCTGGGCCTTCAGAATTCTTTCGCCAATTTTTTCTTCGTTATAGTCATTTTCCCAATCTATTGACTTAATTAAGTGGGTAAGAGATGTAACCTGCATATCATCTTTTGCGATGCCAAGTTCGGTTGCTAGAGTGGTAGTATATACTGCCAAAATCGATACGCCAATAATAAAGAATGTGACAATTAAAAAAAATCCTGAAACTGAATGCATTTATCATCTATCCAAACTGTTTCAGATATTTTTAAATCTCTTTATCAAGCCGTACTTCTATATTCTGGATTCGAATTGTTAACAATACACATTACTTCCTTCACCGTCTGGATAGATCCTGAAAAATAGCCATGTTACTGATGAATCACCTTGAGTGGTACCATAACCTGACAAAGTAACATGATTGACTACCGGTTGTTCTAGATGTGAAATCGACATCAAATTAAATGATTATGATTGACTTAAATAAATTTCGGCTGGGCAAGTATCAAGTTCGTGTCCAGGAATACTCTGTTAACAATAGTAAGCGTGGAAGATTTACTGGAGTTGATGAGGCAGTGTGCCTTTTTGATCCAGATTGTTCTTTTACACTCAATCTTGGTACAGGAAGTGGAGTTATTAGCGCAATAGATGGAAGTTTACTAAATGATAGATCTAAGAATTACTGGACAAGTTTTGTTGGCATTGGTTGATTTCTAAATTTTGTCAATTTACTAACCTACGCTCATTCCATAAAGTAAATTTGAATTTAAAAATAAGACGGTATAACGAATTCACATTTTATTTATGAGTGATTAGTACTGTTCTATTATCTGCAATCACTAGGAAACTTCAGTTGAAATTCATTTCCACCTCCTGATGCAGTCAGATTGGCTGCCTGCCTATAAAAATAAGTTCCATTTACCAAAAAGCAAGCTTTTCCTGAAGTTATTGTATTAGATATATCACTTTTAACCTCATTTGTATGTACAGTTTGTGCGTTTTTAAGGATAACAGTATCATTACTAATTATTGGAAATTCTGGTTCCTCCCTCATGACGTCTATTAATGACTCTCCTCCAATATCACCCGATGTGATTTTTTGATTCCCAACAAAGATCTTTATAGTGTATTCCATCTAATAAAACAGTGTATGTTTGCGGATTGTGTGCTCCAAAAATAATTTTGACTGTAGTGATATTTTGCCCTGTTTTGTTGACTAAAATACCCTTTACATTCAAATCGATTTCCTGTGTGCCTAAGCCAGATGCACTTTGGAAATTCATATGGTTTCTCAATACAGCAGTTGTACTAAACTCTCCACCGGTCACAAAGATTACTGCGATTAGTATAGCAAATGAAAACCTAATAAAATAGAATGGCAAACTGCAGTTCATTTATGGGGTCTCTATATATTTAGAGAAAATACTTATTTAACTTTGACTTACAAATCATAACTCTTTTCGCCACTTGGGACATAAAGAATTGTGACGCATGCTGCCTTAAACTTCTAATTTATTAACCCAAATGAAGTCAGGTAGTTTTTTTACCTGCTAAGGGACCAAGGACATTTTTTTCCTGACCTGGTGTATGTACCATAGCCATTATTCATGGATTGGTGCAAACGTCTAAATCGTAATTTCAACAAGATACTTTTACTGCGCAGAACATAATGAATTAGTCGAATGTACCTCAAATATAATAAAGGATAAGCACTATTAATGATATAATGTCTGAACCAGTAGTTGTAAATTGGGATAGAATAATACACAAAAATGTGCGATCCAAAGACTATGAGGATGTTGGAAATGTTTTTGCCGTTCTAGGAGATGAGGTCACAATCATGGGTTCAAGGAGCCGCGAGTACAAGGTACCAAAATCGTGTATTGAAGGATTTAATGGCAGTGAGGTATTCTTAAATATCTCATTCAATGAGTTAGGAAACTACGCAGTGAAAGTTTAAACATCTGAAAAAAACTGTAAGTTTACCTCTTTTACCTCTTATTGTATCGAGGATGAAAATCACGTAAACATATTATTATTCCAGTAAGAGGGTACTTTCGCATCAAAATTATTAACATATTGCTTTTCAATCAATATCTTTGTAACATTCGAATACATATTGGCAAATTTGCTTGCTAGGTTCACCCATGTATCGGGCATGTATCTTCTTATACATTCTGTTAAGCTACAAATATCCTTAACATAGTATCGTATTACGTTTCCTTCCTTGACAGCCACAACAAGACCTGAGTTAATGAGCCTTTTCATGTACCAGTAAATCGTCGGAGTTGAGAAATGTTTAAAATCAGAGAGATCGCTTTGTGTGGCACCAATATTTTCTATTAAATATACTAAAATATCTCTAGTAGCTGCCTGCTTTAATAATGCTAAAATTACTTCATCGCCTCCACTACTTACTGACATTGGATAGTAGTGTCTGTGCTTGCCAACTTTTCTCGATTTAACATATCCTTTTTTCTCCAGGACCGAGAGATGGTACTGGGTATCTCCCATCGCCAATCCGACAGCTCTGAATATTTTTCTCAGATAAGCACCTGGATTAAGTAAAATGTAATTGTAGATATCTCGTCTGTTTTGAGTTATGTCGATGAACATTAGGTCCTTTTCTTGAAAAATTTGTTTTACCATTTCCGAAATACTGAGAGTGGAAATATCGATGGGAGGTTTGGTGTGAAGTAGCAGAGTAACGATAAAAATATTGGGTTATTGCAGTAAGTATAAAGGATTGAAGACTCAGTTCTATGGACCTTGGACATTTCGCTGGTACCCTGCTTTACATAATTCTGCATAGCTGGTTACTCCATATAAGTACAAGTTATACCTATTAAATATTACTTAACAAAATTAATTTGGATAAAACGAGAATGTATCCAATGGTGTCTTTAACCAATACCAATATATATAATACTAATTAACAAATTTGTTCATATTCAATTCTAAAGCTAGGAATAAAGGGATGACAGCTGGTGGAGTTTAATAATGGTTAATGTTACTTCTATGGGAGAGGTCTATGTACGGTATATGAGTTGATAAGAGAACTAGAAAAGAGAGTGTCAGGATAATGGAAACCATAGATAGGAACAATCTACCCCGTATTAGATAAGCTACAATCAAACAAATTGGTTACTAGTAGAAGAGAATTTAGAGAAGACGGTCCGGACAGGAAGCATTATGCAGTGACCGAGAAGGGCGGGCATGAAATTAAACCATCAATCGAGCACTGGATTAAAATGATGGATGTATTAGGAAATTATCGTGAGACACATGAGGTGATTTACAGATACAAGAAGGGTAACGCTGATAAAAGGGAACTGGGAAAACTTTTGGTAGACCTCGGAAGATCATTACAGAAAAGTGCAGTTGGAATTTTAAAAATTCTTCCCTCAAAGGATAAACATAGAATGAAACCATTTAACTCGATTAGTTTCAAATTCGTGTATCTGAAAGAAAACCACAATATGCTTGACCTTCATTTGGAGTTTGAGTGGATTTTGAAGTAATTGATATTTTTATTTTATTTGGCCCTCTGTTTATAAAAATAAAAGTAACGCATCATAAATAAATATCACAACTCATAAGTATAACTAAATGCAGTCAGAAAAGATCTCAGTATCAAATCTCATGAATCCAAAGGTGCAAACGGATTTTGAGGATCAAAATATTATGAGTGCATGCAATATTATGTACGCCAACAATATTGGATGTGTAATAATTGTTACTCGTATGCGAAACGGAGCTCCTGTGGGTATAATCACCGAGCGTGACGTAGTGCGAGTATTGGGTAAACTAGATCCAAATTTAGTCAAGACCCCTCTCAGTATGCTTATGACTAAACCTCTAATCACTATAGAACAGTCAGCGTCAATTAATGAAGCAACTAACATCATGAACAGCAAGAAAATTCGAAGGCTTGTGGTAGTAGATAAAAATAATAAAATGACTGGAATATTGACCCAGAGAGATATATTCAAGGCCATTGATAAAGATCCTAGGTTATTCTCAGAATTCTATGGCAATGCTTTCTCTTCAAAATTTAAAGAAATTTTTGAAATATACAGTAAGTATAGTTTAGAGGACTAAGTGCCAGATTACAATAATTATTAATTAGAACCTTGATTTAATTGGATACTAGTTTGGAACATCTAGAGTCATCAACTTTTAGTCTTGATATTGGAAACTCAAACCTTACCTTTCCCGCTATTTTTATATCTTTCTAATTCAATTTCAAGTTCAACATCAGTGGAAGGACGCCATGTACAATTTTCTCGCAATATTATTTTACAAGTTTTATCCACCTCTTCATATTGATGGTTTTGGCCTTCTGCATGTATCTTCATGCCTAATAATTATAAGTGAGTTAAGCATAACTAAATGTTTTTCTATATGTTTTATAGTGACACTAAATAGCTATGTAACTTGTTAATTGATACAAATTCATGTAAAATATCATTCTTAATTGGATGAATATCCTTTTCTTACTCTTCAATTTTTAATCTCGCTCCGGATTAGTGTTGATATTTCCCATTTTTATCAGTCGAGGCTAAAATTAAAGATGACCGCAAAAATTGTCGTTTTAAAGATGCCAAAACATTTCAAGTACATTAGGGTTTTCAGTTTGATTAATATATCGTAGATGCATATGGTAAACCTCTACTTTTATAAAGTAGAGCGCCAGGCGGAGCCGTCCATCTCACCGGATAAATGGCCCGCCGGTGTTTATCCTAATAGAATTTGTATTCCTTTTTCGTGTGCTTAAAGACCATTTAAACTTTTATTATATAAACCGCTAGGGAATTCTAAATTTCGCACACTCACATTTATTGCATTTTGTAGGATTATCCTTCGGTACCTTTCGGGCGTGATGAGATCTTTTGTGTCCACACTCGCACCTATCATTTTGACTCAATTCACTTTGCTTAGACTAGCCACTTATTAAAAATTACTCCAATTCCAATGTAATTTAGTTGATACACGACTAATAGAAACTTTCTAATCTGTACAAAACTTATATTTTTAAATTGATACTCAACAAGGGTGGTAACGATTCAAAAGATAGTATTTAGAATCCGGACTGCCGATATTGAAGATGCAGGAACAGACGGAGAAGTATATGTTGGTTTTTGTGGTAGAGAATTCCACATTGGCACATCATATGAAGATTTTGAACGTGGTGCGGAACGGAGTTACTCGGCCGGTATGAATGCAGAAACAGGCGAAGTAAATGTAAGCAATCCCACATTGAATAATCCTAGTGCCCTTCCTCCACTAGATTCAGAAGACATTCGTCTTTACCCTGTCTATGTTCGCTTTGAACCCGTGGGAAGATATGATCACTGGTCTCTTCAATATATTTCTGTAACTGCAGCAGATGTTAAATACGAAGCACTTGAACCAGAAGATGATGCTGCCATCTACACTACTTTGGGATACAAATCTGGCAAGTGCCTTTATTTACATCCAGAACTAAACCGCAGAGGGACAAGGTAAGGTTAAATCAATTTATTCCGACTATCATGAGGAAGTGTGTTGGAATTGATACCTAAATTTAGAAATCTTGCTGCGAGCAACCAGAAAAATCAGATCATTCCCATTATATACATAAAAAACTTTTGTTAAGATTCGTTAACACCTCCTACCGTAATAAACTATATTGAGGAACAATACACTATTGCAATGATATGTCAGATTATGAAAAAACATTAGACTTGATATTTGGAAGGTGGAGAAGTCAGATACTTTACGTAGGTGTGGAGTTAGGAGTATTCGAATACGTATCATCTAAACCAAAAAACGCTTCGGAAATTGCTAAGGCTTTGAACCTCGATTACAATTTGGCATATCGTCTTTTACGGGCCCTCGGTTCTCTTGGTTTATTGAGGGAAGGTGTAAACCGTGATTTTATAATTACGCCCCAAGGAGAATTTCTTCGAAAAGACAATCCCAAAACATTGAGAGGGATAGCTTTATTGGAAGAAGGTCCAGAACACTATGCGCTTTGGAAGCATTTACCTGCCATGATCAAGGGGGGTAAACAAAATGCTTTTCCACGTGAGTATGGTCAAAAGCTGTTTGAATTTACCGACAGTAATCCACCTTATAGAGAAGTTTTCAATCAAGCGATGAGTAGCTATTCTAGTATTCAAACTAGTTGGGTCACAGACGCACTTGATGGCTATGATTTTTCAAATGTGAACACAGTATGTGATGTTGGAGGAGGACAAGGACACTTGCTTTGTAGTTTACTTGTGAAATATCCTCACCTTAAGGGCACTGTATTAGAGTTAAATTCAGTAATCAAGAACAAAGAACTCTTATGGGCTGAGAAGATGGGTCTAAAAGATAGATGCAGCTACGTTTCAGGAAATATGTTTAATGAGATCCCAGAAGCAGACGCCTATATAATGAAAATGATTCTTCATGACTGGTCCGACGACGAATGCGTTAAAATACTCTCAAATATGTACACTGTGTCAGCCAGGAATGGCAGGGTCCTAATTGCCGAACATTTAGTTCCCGAGCCAGACGAACCACATTTCTCCAAGCTTTTTGATATTCATATGATGTGTGTAGCCACTGGAAAAGAGCGAACAGTTCAGGAATATGCCGATTTGTTAAAAAGAACAGGTTGGAACCATGCCAATACATTTCATTCACGCTCAGGATTAATGGGTGTAATAGAAGGTAAGAAGTGAAAGAAGCACGATTGTAATGAACAATTGCAAAATAAATCAATTTAAAAAGTTAGGTACCAAATAGGAGTACCATACCATACTTTGTCAGGGGATTTAACCCCAACTCTTTCGTTTTATTAAATTTTAACTCACCATCAGAGTCAGTAATCGAGTGTTTTTACGAATTTTATTGGTCACTCACGCATTCAATATGTCATCTAGCAAAAATCTCTTTATGTGGTAATGTTATAGGGCAATTTTGATTAATATGGTCTAAAAAGATATGAACTACTTTGGGGGAGATTTTCCAACATAATGTGATATTATTGGTTGTGGGCAATCCTTGATGAGTTCCCGTATTCTATTTTCCATATCTTGGACATTCTTGGTAACGTATTCATGCTGGCGCAAGTGGTCAGTCCATGTATCAGCTATTCTGATTTCGATGTAGTGACCATTATCTGCTGGATCTTGGAATAATTCCCAGTAAGCCATTCCCTCACTCTTTAACATGCGTCCTAATTCATGTACACTCCGCTGGAACTCGTCAGACAATTTAGGATCAATATTTTTATATTCAATTGTTATTAGGGCATGATTTTCAACTTGTGAGGGATCAATTGAAGACTGAGGAGGAAGTGACCAATGATCATTTGCTGGTGTAAAATCAAGGTCATCTATATGTGTACTGCTGTAACGTTTCCTGGCAACAATAGTGACGCCCAAGGCTATTGAAGCAACCGACAATGTGATGGGGATACCAAATGTATTAGCCACGGTACCCCATATGAGACTTCCAACTACCAAGCCCCCATTCAATACAAGTAGATATACTGATAATACTCTTGCTCCAATCCAATTTGGTGCTGACTTTACTCCAATGGTATAAAATTTGGATAGGATTGTGATGTAGGCTATTCCTCCTACCCCCATGACCAGGCAGGCTATTACAAAAACTTGTAAGTATCCCATAGTGAATGTAACAATTGCAAGTAACGCTATGGATGCAGTAATAAGAGATTCTACTGAAACCTTAGATCGCAATCTTGGCAAAATTACAATTCCACCAATTATTGCCCCGCTACCAAACGATCCTAAAAGCAACCCAAAACCTATGGAATCAAGTCCTAAATCGTGTTTAGCTAAGAGTGGTAGAAGAGATAATAAAGCACTGCTGCATAATGTAAATAAGCCTACGCGTATAATTAATACATGTGCTGCTTGAGAATAGCGTATATATCGAATTTGAATTCGAATAGCCCTAATAACATTCTCTGGTGGTAAAGAGCTTTGTTGTTGCTTGTTGTTGGGTACATTAGTCTTTCTTGGCAATCTGCTTATGATTATCATCATACCAATAAATGAAGCAGAATTAACAAAAAATACTGCCCAAGGTGCAAATGCTGATACAATAAAACCACCGACTATGGGACCAATGACACGACCCAAGTTACTGGCAAGAGCACTTAGGGTAAGAGCATCGGGTAGTTCCGCTCTTGAAACCAATCCACTCATAGTAGGGATAATGGGTGTCCTAATCATAGTAGTACCTGCTCCTAGCGCAAAAGTAAATATTAGCAATACCGCTGTGGTGGTCAGACCAACAAGAGTAAGGATTCCCAATACTACAGATATTATAAACATGTATGCAGATGCGATAAGGAGTATGTTTCGCCGGTCGAAAATATCAGACAGTATCCCAGATGGTAATGCGAATAACAAAATTGGTAGAGCAGTTGCGGTTGTAATAAGAGAAACAAATAAAGGATTTGGAGCAAGTGAAGTCATCAGCCATGATGCTCCTACATCATACATAGCCGCACCAACATATGAAAAGAGGGCAGCAATCCACAACATCCTATATAGACCAGATTTAAAAGGACTCAGACCAGACACTGGCATGTCTTCTTCTTTATCTGGTTGCCTCTCTCTCCCAACCATGGCAATAAGTAAGTAAGACTTGGTCATACATTTTTCTATAGAGTCAAACTAAACATCATGTATAGACATAAGCAGAACCAGTTATTAGAGTAAAACAATTGAACCAATACCAAGAGCTACAACATTGATTTCTAAGTAATTCAACCTTTAGATCTAAATCCGATAATATTTTAATATTTAGAGTGAATATATTATCAAAATGGAATTGTATTATCGCGCTGCTCTATTTACTCTGGTCTCAATTACTGTATTAGGTTTAATAGCAATCCCGTTTGGAAATCCCAAATTTATTGATAGGGCTATCGTTTTGGAAATATCATTTGCTATGCTATCTGTTTTGGTATGGAAAGGGTACAGTAAAGCACTTTATGCATGTATTCCATTGGCCTTCTTAGTTATCATTGGTAACACCCTTGCTCCTCCCCATGTTAAGCTGATGATGACATTTTCTAAGCCCATAAATGCAATTATTCTGATTGCAGGCGGGTATCTACTGCAAATTGCTTTAATCTATACCAGCATAAGATCACTATTCTATAAGAAATCAAGTAGATTGACTGCATCTACAAAGAGTTAGAAACCCAAATATGAGGGCACGCTAGGTTCTCTAAAAGCTAAAAGAAGAATTCCTCGTATGGATCAGTAGTATCCCGATCACGCTAAAAGATAGAACTAAAATTACATGGATTAATTGATGAACCACTGATGTTAATTCTGTAAATTATTATTACCAATGATTGAGGATGGTTGCAGGAAAGATATAGTCTGGAAATATTACAAAGGCGAATTTCCAATTCGAATTAATGACATTAATGAATAAGTAAAGTAACTAATGTGGTATCAATTTTTGTGCGAAGTTACATCCAGTTTTTAGCCCCGATTACTATCGGAAGATCTACTACTCTATCAACTATTTCTTCGGGCAGGAGAGCACCAACATCTTATATTGCCTACCTATATTAGAGCAAGGTATTTTCTCGATCTCGCCAAAGAGGCCAGTTAACCGACTAAAGTCTGTCCCGTAGTCGAAGAAAAGTTCACCGAGTAGCAAGTACGACTTGGGAGTCATCCAATGCACCAGTCTATCATACGCATTAAATCGTCTTCTTCCCAAGTTATGGAAAACAAGATTGGAAACGAAGAGATCAAACTTCCCTTTGCTGTGGTCCAATGAAAAAATATCTCCTCTCTGAAATCTTATCCTCTCCGAGAATCCTAGTATCTTTGCATTGTTATTCGTCTTTGCCAGACTCGAGTCCTTAAGGCTAGAATGCTTGAATGTATCAAAACCTATAATCCTTGCTTTCTGATAGTATTCAGCACAGACGCATGAGAGAAACCCTAATCCACAGCCTATATCGAGAATTTTCAGGTTCTCATCTCGAGTGAATGGCAAGTTGCCAAAGACTGTTGTAAATAGATTCTTGACCTTTTCCCTTATCTTTCGTGAATCTCGTGGTGTCGAGTGGTGATATGTTCCAAAATCTGGTTTCTGATAATTGCTTGCCTGTATTCTCGTCTTCCCGCTAGCGATGATCTTCAAAAGAGGTCACTCACTCCTCTTTATTCAGCCTTTCAATTTAAGCATTGGTTGATTATTTTTAAACAACCAAAGAGATTTTAATCAAGCTAAAGGAAAATTTAGAATGGTAAATAATTTTCTCTTAGCGCTCTGGATAATAATTGATCAAAAAAATCAATTAGGTTTTCAAGATATCCATAATATGGCACTGGAATACTCTTTTCCATAAATTACTTCCTAGTTACCGTATAAGAGACAACTGTTTTTGCGTTCGAATTCACACCACCATATCCGGGAACTCCTTTTTCAATCTGAATGGGCCTATACGCCATCGCTATTCTAGTGAAATTAATCTCACAAGAATCTGATAATCATTAGGTCAATCCATGTGGCATAACAAAAGTTTACGATTTACTATAAAATTGAATGATAAACAACCTGTTACTTTGATAATTATCTTTATTACTCCCATCTATAATCTACCAGTGTGTTTGGTAAAAAATGGTATAAAGAAGTATTAATCATAGCTCTAATTCTTCCAGTAATTAGCATTGGCATTTCAATGCTCGTTCCATCTCCATTAAGCTAGTTGATTTATTTGATATTGGTAATGGCAGTGATAATTTGGAGGATACGCAAAAAAGCTCTAAAGGTAAAAGAGGCCATAACCATTGTCATTATACTTTACGGACTGAATTTCATATGCAGAATTCTATTACCATATCCTCTTTCATTCCTAGTACCAATTCCTTTTGTATTTCTGATAGTATGGTTAATTCATAAAGAAACCGGAATCTAGTAAACATAAAGCCAAGTTCTGTATTGTAGAACCATACTTCATACAAGTTCGGAACACCATGGGGGGCTAATTGTTGGAAAATATCAGTGGTTATGGCTAAACCTGAACTTTAGATACTAGAGTTAGTAACCAATAACATTGAGTCGTTTGGTCATATATGGTAATATATTGATGCCATAAATGCAGCTATCACGAAAATTAAGTAACCAAATCCAACGGCCATTATTAGTATAGATGTTTTCTTAAGTTGTTCTCTATATTTATTTGTGAGGTTTGTCAAAATTGCCAAGACTGCAGATGCAGTAAACGGTGCTATTATAGCCAGTGTAATTATTAATCTGGTAAGATTCTCCTCTTTTTGTGCATTAATAGAGGAATCGAATCCCACTGTAAGCGTAAGAAGTATCATAACTCCTATTATTACAGTTGCATCAACCGAAATGATGTCTTTGTCCTCCAGAGTCATTATAAAACCATTGAATACCTTCGTGCATGATTAAAATCTTTCCATTCATACAACGACTTAAATGGCAAGGGCAATTTGAAAACAGCATTAACATAAGGTCAAACTCAATTAATAGTCGAATACTGATTCCAGAACAATGTTTAATTTGATTTAATTGGAAAATAATGCAGAATCTATCTTCTGAAAAATATTTAGAATGTATCGACCATATTTCATATAAATTAAAACACTCTCCAAGAAGTAAATGATCTTTGATTCAAAAACCCTTCTAGTATCTTCAATAGTTCTTATTATAGGGGCAGTAATTGGTGCCTCTGCAGCAAGCGTATTTGCAGATGATCCATTCAAAGGTAAATCATCAGTTGACCCAAAAGAAGATAACAAGAACGATTGTAACGAGAGTGGAACCGCAGATACAGACGGTTCTTGTCATACTGAGAGGTCGCACGGCGTCGATGAAGTTAAAGTCTATAGCAAAAATACAAATCCTGATCCATGAAAAAATAATTACTTTTGTAAATATTTTTATCTCTTTATCGATAACTTACATCTAATTTGTAATGATCTATAAGTGAAGCAGGAACACTTGCAGACTTTAGTATTAAATCGAAAGGAGCCATTGCACTTGAACTTATGTCAGATGGATTAGTATATGTAAACTGAGTTCCGACAAGTGCATTATTAATATCATAAAATGTTCCTGTAACCTGTACAGACTGCGCAGGGCTTGGAGTATTATTTTCAACCTTTCCCACTACATGAAAGTATCCAGCGCTATCTGTGTAAGAGTTATGGTTCAGTATTGTGACTGAACGAGACTTATTTAGAAACGGTATTGAATTTTCAGTTGAAATATTATAGATATTGCCAGAATTGCTGGGAGAGGCATTCTTTTCTTGTGACTGAGCTGTGGCTCCCACCAAATTATCAGCCAGTGATATTCCGGTCATTAGATAGATAATCACGACAGCGTGAATTAACTTTACTTTCACATTTCCAATAAATACGGAGGTAGGCTATATCTTTTTAATTTAAGCTGAGTAAAAAAAGAGGAGATTGTCAAGTTATCCATTTACTTGGCCATAGCGACTAAATGCTTGTCAACAAATTCCTGGAAGGAAGAATTAAACTATTTTTTCGTCTCAATAGCGTTCTTTCATATATTTATTATTGCTCTCAAAAATATCAACTACAACACCGAACTAAAGGCTATATGGATTGGTAACAATTCATCCCAATTTATATGGCTGTTGTCCCATCTTCTGTGAAAACTTGACTGGCTACATTCATCGACCTGTGTACCATAACCATAAATGAGAGAATAGCAGCTAGTATCAGCCAACCCGATAAACTCAAGGCAATGGCCAGATACTGATAAGATATTTCACCAGAATGAGAAATGGATTGAATAAAAATATCCCCTATTACTCTTACGGATAAGGATATAACGATAAGCCATATTGGAAGTTTACTAAAATGTGCAAATCGAATTGTTCGTCCTAGGATTGGAGATAACAGTAATGGTAAATACAAGGCTATTGTCAGGCCAATGAAACCTATGGCAATAATGTGTATCCACATATCGTATATGACAAATATGCCCGGCAGATATATTGAAGTGATTGATAAGGTAATTCCTACAAAGAGGAACGTAAATGATAACTTTGTAATAAAAAGAGTGTATTTATACCTTGCCTTTTTTTCACCCTTACTGAGTTGCATTATCTTGCTCGTATCAAAACCCGCAAAGATATTCTGAGCCCAGGCAAAACAAATAGCTCCAGCCAAAAATGAAAATTGGAATAAAGTGCTAAGTATAATGCTGTTATGAAAAATGCTAGCAAGACCAAAACCTAGTGAGAGTGTCAGTAGTGTTGCAGAAATAAGCGATGGTAGTTTTCTTGGCCAGATGAAACCTATGAACGAAGGTAGGGTTTTATATTCAACACCAAATATCATCAAAATAGGAAACATTAACCAGAGTAGTATATTGTTTGTAATTACGTTAAAGTTAAATGAATGCAATAAAGTCAGTGTGCAAAACAAAATTACAGATAACCCTATAAAATAGTCTGCCATTCTAATAAGCTTTGGTCTTGCTCTCAGGATCAAAAATATTATAAAACAGAAAATCCCAACGGCCAGAGCTCTAAAAGTATCTGCAAGAAAAGAACCAAAATCATGAATCATTTGTGGTGTGCCCGGCCATAATACTATGATAGAGCAAATAATAGATATAAGCATAAGAGCATATGACAAATATGCTATCTTTATCGATGGTATCGAAATATTTCTAAACCGAGGAACAATCAAATAACCCATGCCCATTATCATCAGCGTAAGAAATCCATCGAATTGTAGTAGTACATGCAAGTTTACTCTGCTCATCAGTTCTGCTGGCAATATCAGACCATATATCAACATCATCCAAATTGAACCCAGAGCAGAGCCTATGATTAACATGATAATTGCCGTAATTATAACTGGTTTACTAGGGTAGAAAGCGTGGTTATAGGTCAACTATAGAAAGCAAGCTGTTAACTCTGAGTATTATATAATCACGTTGCCAGACTTTATTAATGATGCCAGTTTAATTTTTTAATAACTCTTTTCGTATATCTCTAGGATAAAATCTGGCAATTAGGATTCCAGTGATATGAGAATCCTCTTAATCATCGCAAATGGGTTTTATTTTAATCAATTAAATCTATTGGATAAATGTCAAAATTTAATGGTTACATGATAATGGAGTAAGTGTAAATGTTCTTGAGATTCAAGTATTTAACAATATTTAAATGAAGTGAGCATGGACGTAATTTCCTTGGTAAAACAAGATTTTGACAAATCCTTGGCTGAAGAATTTGCTTCAATGATGCTTCAGTTTCTAAATGGCGGAATGCTCTCACTTATGATTAGCATAGGATACAAAACGCAACTATTTGATATCATGGCAGAATCAGAACCATCAACAAGTCAAGAAATTGCACGAAGGACCAAGCTCGACGAACGGTATGTTAGAGAGTGGCTTGGTGCAATGGTAACAGGAAAAATCATAAAATACGATACCTCGACTGAAAAATACTATCTCCCAAAAGAACATTCTGCTTTCCTAGTCAGAAAAGCAGGCTTGGATAATCTAGCAGTGTTCGCTCAATATATATCACTAATGGGAAATGTAGAGGACAAGATTGTTGAGTGTTTTCGGAATGGGGGTGGTCTACCATATTCAGAGTATCCAAAATTTCAATTAATACAAGCAGAAGAAACAGCCAGAGTCTTTGACAACAGATTGACAGGGCAGATATTGCAACTGAATCCTCAAATTAACGGTAGATTGAGAGATGGCATTGAAGTATTGGATGTTGGATGCGGAAGAGGTCATGCAGTCAACCTTATGGGTAAGGCATTCCCACACTCCAATTTTACTGGGTGTGATATTTCACAAGAAGCTATTACGACAGCAAAAGAAGAAGCAAAAAAATTTGAACTGACAAACGTTGGATTCGAGGTTAAAGATGCCTTGTTAATCGAAGAATTGGGAAAATATGACCTTATAACGGCTTTTGATACTATCCACGATCAGGCTCAACCTACAAGGGTGTTAGAGGCAATAAATCGCTCCTTAAGGGAGGATGGATTTTTCCTGATGCAAGACATTGCAGCTTCAAGCAAGGTAGACAAGAACATTGATAGTCCATTGGCTCCAGCTCTTTATACGATATCTACGATGCATTGTATGTCCGTCTCCTTGGCATACAATGGTGAGGGTCTTGGAACTATGTGGGGTAAAGAAATGGCTATAGAGAAACTTGCCGAGGCAGGGTTCAAAGATATTGAAGTCAAGAACGTTGAGGGAGATATAATGAACTATTATTACATATCACGCAAATCGTAAATGCACAAGCAAGAAAGCAATTTTAATGTCCATATCAAATTCCTAATATTAGAAAGCCTAGAAAAACCAAAAATCTAAATACACTTTAATAGAACGTGGGACCATTCGTTCATGTATTCTTTACAATTTGCCTATAACAAGAACTGTAACTGTCCGTGGATATCTTACCTTCTGAAATAGAGCATTGAACAATATTTTAAGAGCAAATACAACCTAAAGAAATTAGTTACCTTTGTTAACCTACACTAAATAATGAGCTCAGAATTAATAGCATCAGAGTTATGTCAAAGCTCAATCCGAGAGGGCTAGCTAGGGAGCCCTCTATAGGAATTAAATCTTTACTGATACTGTCCAGTAAAATGCATCAAAGAAAAGATCTACTTGCTGGGTTTCTTTTGTCATTATTACTATTCAGTGTTTTAAGTAGCGTTGCCCAATTTCAATTCTTTAGAGTAGATGCTATCATAGAGAGGAGCAATGGGAAGGCATTTACAGATAGTGGCATTTACAATCAGAACAAACTTAATTCACATTCTCTAGTTAACTTGTCTTCACACATTATCCCTGGGCAATCTGTTCTCGCTGATTCTTTGAATAAAAGTTTATCAGGAGGCCTGTCTTCTAGTCTAGCGTTTAAGGGATCTGAAATAGAAAAAAATGCCAATGCTAACACAATTACTGCCAGTAACATTGCGAATGTTACCGGAAAGCTTTCTTAATCAACTTTCAACAGAAAATCTGTGGTGCGCCACAAGGGACAATCCCATAAACTGGATTTATGACAGTAGATGAAGTGGATATTGTAAGTACCAATTCATCCATGGATAAACCAATTTTATCTTGGTAGAAAACTTCTTCAAATTCGACGAGCCAACGGGTCCATAGGAACATTTGCGAGAGGATCAGCTAGCGTAATTTAACCTATTTCAATCTCTCTCTCTCTGGACGCTACCCTCATGTAGAATATATCGAGTAATATATTATCGAATTTACTTATGATTCGATCACTTATTATCCGATAACTAAAAGTTATATTCACTGACCTGTAACTTGTAATGATGTTTTCAACTGCATCCAGTTGTTATCAAAGGAGACACACACTTGGTATACATTAGCAGTACGGATGCGCTTAGAAAACTAACGCGATCAGTAAATATTGGGGCATATATAGTGAATATTTCCCCTAAAGATAATACATTAAGCAATGGAGTGGATTTTTGTTGTGTCGGATTAGAAAGTAGGAATGGAGCTAACTATTCTATACAAGCGTACGGGAGAGAGGCTAGAGAATTACATCAAGAGGCCACAATGATGGCCACTAGAGCAAAAATGCTAGTTTCTCCCAGTAACTCAGAAAGAATTACCGAAACCTAGTCTTCAATGTCTGACTATATTCAATAGTGCGTATCGTAAACACGAGCTGTGTATAATTATGTTTTTTCTGAGGCATTACGAACTATTGCTGGAATTACGATTACGATTATTAAAAAATCATACATGAGTACCTTCGGAAGCCAAAAGACCAGTATGTTATTGTTAAAGCGTAAATACTCGGTTAGATTCTTACGAACTTCAAAAAGATATCACCTAGCATCTGTGTATAATAAATGAAAGAAAATTATTTTTACTTTAATAATCTTCCAACCTATCAAACTCTAATTTTTCTGTTATAAAGTCTAATTAAGGACATGAATACTTTTTAAATTATGTATCATAAATTAAAGTGTTATCTGATGGAACATAGACTGCGTACCGATAGAAGACCCCTCATTTCAATCCTAATTGTGCCGACTATTCTTTTCATTATCTGCATTTCTGTTTTTGCAGGTAGTTTTAAAAACATTGGAATAGTGGCGCTTGGCCAAGAACAAAATCAAATAGAGGGACCGAAAGAGCAATATGTCTTTGAAAGGACCTGGGGCTCGGAAGGAATCGCAAATGGCCAGTTCAAGGTTCCTCACAGTCTAGCCATAGATGTCTTTGGTAACGTATATGTGACTGATACTGGAAACAATCGGGTAGAGAAATTCACTTCCAACGGGACTTTCTTGGAAAAATGGGGATCACAGGGCACAGGAAACGGACAATTCAGTCAGTTGCACGATATTGCTGTAGATCCACGGGGGAATTTTGTCTATACTGTGGAACTTGGAAATCACCGAGTTCAGAAGTTCTTTAACAACGGTACTTTTATTACAAAATGGGGTTTCAACGATACTGGTGGTGCAGGACCTGATAGGAAGCCTCATCAACTGGCCGTGGATCAATCGGGGGACATTTTCCTTACCGATAGAGCAGGTTCAGAAGTTTTGAGATTCAATGATAACGGAAAGTTTTTAGAGAAATGGGGGACTAACGGTTCGGGTAGCAAACAATTCATTAAACCTCATGGTATCGCTATTGACGCAACTCATCATCTTTACATCACTGATATGGGTAATTCACGAGTCCAAATATTTAGTAACAATGGTACATTCATTAAAATGTGGGGGACCTATGGAACTTCTAACGGACAATTCTCCGATGGCATTCCTGGTATCGCCGTTGATTCGAAGGGCTTTGTTTACGTAGTCGACAGATTACAATCGCGTATTCAAAAATTTGATGATACGGGTAAACTGATAGCTATTTGGGGTTCTGAGGGCTCTTCCTTAGGTGAACTCAACAAACCTGAAGATATTGCAATATATAACAAAACAGGAGAGGTCTTCGTTACAGACACTAAAAATTCTAGAGTTCAGGTATTCGAGTTAAAGTAAAAAAATTAACCTAGAAACTCTAATTTCGACCCATGTGAAATTCCACATTAATCCTTCTGAGCATTACAATTGAGTTTTTAATCTATTCAGGTCACGGTAGTAAATAGCAAAATGAGAAAAATAGCAAAATAGGCTAGCATTGAATAGGATGACACGCTTTCTTTATATAATGACAAGGGCAATAGATATCAGAAATGCAATGTCCAAAATGTTCAACTGAAATGATGCTAAAGCAAAAGAACGAGACGTCTATTGATTACTGTCCTTCTTGCGGGGGAGTATGGTTGGATAAGGGTGAGATAGACAAAATAATTGAAATCCAAAGTAAATACGAAGATGAACATTATAAAAAATACCATTATAGAGACGGAGACTATGATGACTATTATTATGATAATAAATATGGAAGAAGAGGATTTTTTGGCGACTTGTTTTACTAAGATGTCAAGCTAGAATTCGATAGATGAAACGTAGATCTTGAAGAAAAACAGAATTGTTATTTAAACACGTGAATAATTAATAAAACAGAATAGACGATCAATCAATATTTTTGAAACTTGTATAACTAACTGTTCTATCTGTCAGTAAGGATGGAAAATAATCTTACTTTTTGAATTTCAGGATATGTTAATGCATTACATTGCTTTGTTTGTATGTTGGAAATCCCTTTTTAGCTATGGTTAAAGTTGGATATCCATCTCAGATATCAAGAACTTTGTTCTAATATGCGCTTCTTGTTATTGAATAACGGAATCACGATTTAACAGTTTAAAACTGTTAAAGTTTAATTGAATTTTTATATTGGCTTTCGACCGCTGTTAAATTTAATATGAAGATGAAGTCAAATAAAAAAGGGAAATAAATCCCAATTTCAGATTTTATCGATTGGATTACTTGACTGTGACACTGCCAGTCATCCAGGGGTGTACATTGCATAAATAGGAATAGATCCCAGGTTTTTCAAACGTTACGGTGAAATTATTAATCGGAGGACTTCCTGGTGGATACATTCCTTTGGGCCAAAGCCATCCAGAATTCAAATAGCTTTCAGTCCCGTTCATAGTATAATTTGAGTTAATTTGGAGATGAGTTACTTTGTTACCACTCGCATCGATTACTACAGGCATATACGCCCTGGCATTTACTGTAACAACGGTTTTAGTTGTTTCGCCTGGCTGAGCCGGTGCAAAGAGTGGCTCTGTATTGGATTTGGGATCTAATGGTTTAAATTCAGTCGAGTTAGAAACATGAAAAGGAGCCGCATAATCTGCAAGATATTTATTGTCCTTTACAAATGTAACAGAATGGGGTTCTGGAACGGTTGTTGGATTATCCCATGTGACGCTCTCACCAGCTTTTATTTCTATTTTTTGAGGAACGAAAGCAACAATTACGGAGCTGGCATTTCCTTGCCCTGCATGGACCAATTTTGTAGCCATACCTGTAGGCTGAGCATAAGTCACAAAAGGACACGTCAGTGCTATAAGAGCTAATGCAAATGATAAGCTAATTGACGTTAATAGGATACTTGATTTGGTTGTTAACAATAAAATCACGGCAACATAACTGATATTTAAAGATACTGTATATGGTATTGATAGTTTAAAGTATGAGAAAGTACTTGTATGATTCAAATCCAAACGTATCTGTACCTGTCATGGAGGATGACTTGGAGCTGCCACTTTAAGGAAAGGAGGTAAGATAATCCAAAACGAAAGTGACAAAATAGTTGCCTTTGAAGTTGGTAACGCTGTTATGACAAATTCTGGAAATCTGCCATGAAAGACAGTCATTCACGTGGTAGGTCCAAAAATTAGGGAAGGAAAAGAGGATCACAAGTTGAGATGAGCAATGAAAAATGCTTTAAACGTCACTCAAATAAAACGGTTTCAAAAGTATATCTATTTCTACAATGAGCCTTGGTGATTTTATTTACTATAAATAGGAATACATATGCCAATGGAATATAAAAAGCTAAAAAAGTATAAATGTAAGAGAATGATACCATAATTATGAATATCCGACGTAAGTCGAAAACAATAGGATCGGAGGATGCTTAATAATGAGTACAAGGCGAGATGCGCAAAATCTATGTGGAACAGGTCTTCTTCACAAAAAGAATATTAATAAAAATGGCACACGTTACATAAAAAATAGGGAAGAAGATGAAAACTATGTTTTAAATTTTACAGGTACTGCTGCTAGACGTATAACTTATGCAAATGTTATGACGGTACCAGTTGTGGTTCATGTCGTATACAATAAGAAAGTTGAAAATATATCAGATGAACAAATTTACAGCCAGATTACAAGGCTCAATAAGGACTTTCGTAAATTAAATGATGATATAATTAACGTACCAGGCGTGTGGAAATCAGTTGCAGCAGACACTCGTGTAGAATTTAAACTTGCTTGTACAGACCCTAATGGTAACAAAACTAATGGTATCACAAGAACAGCTACTAAAGGAACGGTTTTTACTATTGACTCAGATCCCAGTACTCCAGAGAAAATTAAAATTACGGCTGAAGGTGGCCAAGATCCTTGGGATACTACTCGATATCTAAATCTTTGGTCGTGTAACTTGCAACAAGGTCTTTTGGGATATGCGCAGTTTCCACGCGGAGATCCGCTGACGGATGGAGTAGTAATTAGTCATTGGACGTTTGGTGACAAAGGATCTGCTCTAGATCCCAATAATCCGTTTGGAACGCATTTTAACATGGGCAGAACAGCTACTCATGAAATCGGGCATTATCTGAATTGCTATCACATCTGGGGCGATGAGACAACGTCTGAAGACCCGTGCTCTCGTGATGATAACGTAGCAGATACTCCTAACCAGATGCTAGATAATAGCGGCGTACCCACTTTTCCAAATTCCACACAAGCATGCCCAGATACAGGCCCAAATGGCACTATGTTCATGAATTACATGGATTATACTGATGATGTTGCAATGAACATGTTCACAATTGGACAAGCAGTTAGGATTCTTGCAACGCTCACTGGCCCTAGGTCATCCTTGCTACAATCAAATGCGTTGGTATGTCACGCCGATGAAGCCAAGGTTACGGAAGCAATGCAATTGCCAAAGAATGTATATAATGGAGCAGATAAGATGGTTCCTATTGAAGAGAAACTTTCATATCTATAGCGCAGAATCAGATCTCATGGGAAAAGCTAACAAGTAAGTCATCTTCTTTTATTTTATACTCATAATAAGTGCAAAGGTAATTATTTGTTTTATTTCTACAAATAGGTATTGAGCCTAGATCAGCTTCCACCTCAGATCTTCAAGCATTGGATAGAATCTCGTGAAGATAAAGATAGCACACCGAATGTTTCTGTTTTTCGACCGAGCGATTACAAGTTTCCTCCTTCTCGGGGGAGGAGAGGTTTTGAAATCAAAAAGACTGGCGAATTTATCCTTCACGAAATTGGTGCTACAGACAGGCCAGTTCAAATGGTCGGTAAGTTTACCGTAGAGGGTCCAAATAAAATTAAGGTTGACCAAACAGGATTAAGGCCCTTTACCTTAAGGATAGTAGCAATTGAAGATAACGGGAATATTTTACGGGTTGAAAGGTCATAGATCCTAAAAACTCCAAGACAAGTAAGTAAGGTATGCAAGTATGTCTTGCGAGTTGTACACATTGTTGGTAAAAAATTCGGGTCCATGGTCAAGGCTTCTGAATAAGATTGGATTTTTATGATATTTTGTAGCATTCAGGAATACTGAGATCACAAATAGATTTACCCCTTAAAGAAAAATGAATCTTAAAGACACAGGATATTTTCACAATCTCATGAAACTCAACCTATATCTTTATTTGTTTCGTCAAATTATTCGGCGCCGAAAAATTGAAAGTATTTCTTTTATTTTATGTATGATTTAAATCATAAAAGTTCCTATACACCTCACAAATAAAAATATCTTGAGATTTAGTTTGGTAAAGTCTCCTATAATTTATTACTCGCTTCTCCATTTCTACAGGAGCTAGGCCTACCTCCAGATTTCTCTAATATCAAAAGGAAAGAGGTGAAATAGCCCTCAGTACTCTGCGAAATTCTGAGAAATCCAAGGAAAACAGTGACAGTGTCGATCTTGATATCCTTGTTATTAGAGTATATGATACGTTCCTCCCTCCTAGAACCCTAAGCTCAACGTTATTACTGAATGTTTTTATTAGTAGGTTGATATCTCGACGCATAATATGAAGTAATGGGAGTATATTGATGTATCAGTATTTACAGATAATAATTAAGATATTACACATTGAGTTGGTTATTGTCAGATAGCAGAAAGTCTTGACCAGCGGCATGTTAACTCAATAGAAGCGATTTATAATTATTTATATACTTTGTAAGGATTGATTGAAACTACAAATGAACATACGAAAGTCGGTTAGAAATCTACTGCCAGAGGAATTGTTAAAGTTACGAGTCGCCTTCGACAAGTTTATGAAAATTAAAGACGACCGTGGTTATGGTTATTGGGCTGGAATTCATGGCTTACCTCTTCCAATAAGTTGTGTACATGGAGAGGTGTTTGTTCGTGGAATTGATCCAAATTTCAGGCTATTTCTTCCATGGCACAGGGCATATCTACATCTCTTTGAACTTGCGTTGCAGGATGCGGCTTCTGATCATACTATAACAATCCCCTATTGGGACTGGTCAAACGATAAATTTAGAAAGCAGGGGATTCCTAAAGCTTATTCGGATCCGACTTATTCTGATCCGGCCGGAAATAAAGTTCCGAATCCCCTTTTCAAGTATCACGTAAAGCTTCCTCCCGTTGATCTTAGTAGGTTTGTTGATGAAACAGAATGTCCGAAGTATCAGACTTTGTCGTATGATACTAGTCGGGAACCTAACATAGGTCAAATACCGACATCGGCAGAAGTCCGAGAGGTTCTTGCATTGAACGATTATGGAGATTTCAGCGATGGATTGGAAGATTTACATAATAGGGTTCACGGGGCAACAGGTGGACATTGTGGTGACATGAACAACCCGGCATTCGCCGCTTTTGATCCTATCTTTTGGGCTCATCATAGCATGATAGACAGGCTTTTTTATCTATGGCAGCAGGATACAAAGCATTCGATTCCAACGAATCTTTACAATATTGCCCTAGGGGGATTTGGAAGGACATCGGTGACTTTGGGGCAAGTTCTCAATACATATCAGCTAGGCTATGAATACGCAAGTCACCGGAAACTCGTTCATATGGGAGTGTGAGAAAAATGAGTGTATCAAATCAAAACAGAGTATATGTATCGCCAGAAATTGTATTTGACATAAAAAAGCTTGAAAAAGAATTCAGTCGCGCTGATGTTGAGATTCATGACGTAGACCATTCGGGGGTTTCCTACGAAGGAAGAGTATTCCTGAATAACCCTGACGCAAATCAGAGAACACCTAAGGATGAAAAGAGCAACTATGCAGGATCATATCATATATTTGGTCATGGTGGCTGTTTTGGAGATATTGGACATTGTGACTATAAACCGGAGAGAAGGGCATACGACACCAGGCTAAATTCAGACATTAGACCACAGTATAAACGCATTATTGTCACTAACTTGCTAAAAAAACTTGGCAAGAACACAAATAAATTTACGATAACGATAGTTCC
>DATBHO010000111.1:0-20726 GCA_036557405.1 Nitrososphaeraceae archaeon | reverse complement strand
ATGCTATTCGATTCCTTCATATAACTTGGCGCCGTGATGCAGCCTAAAAGCAATTTCAAACATCTGACCCTGACGGCGAGCTGTGGGACAATGTGCGGCTAAATAGCGCGCAGCGGCGACCATAACCAAAGATTCATCAAGGAGGGATACTTTTGTTTGAAGGATGGACTTCCATTGCCCGAATGTCGCTTCGATCATCTGAATAGAATGAAAATTTCTATCTTCTCTTAACAGGGCGTTAGCCAGTACAGCGAGGAGTCGCTCTTGATTTCGTCCTGAAGTAACATATCTTGTTACTACTTCAGACGCTTCACTCACTTGCTGTCGTTTGTCTAGGACCTCGAGGAATTTCTTTGCGAGAGTATTAGCCTCTTCAATATTCTTCTGTGCTACCGATACAGGGATGGGAGAAGGAGGGACATTAAGAAAACGAATAAGGTACACATTCATAGCTACGTCAAACACTGCACGCAAAAGTTCGACTGAGGAAAGTCTATGCAGACTCCGTTGTACTGCGTGCGAAAAGGTATACGTATGAAGAGCAGTATCCCAATCAGAAAATTCATTTGAAGTTCCAAAGTGTACTATACGCAAGGCTGAAGCATACTCTACACACAGTGCTAGTTCCTGTTCTGTGGCACCATTACGGATTGCATTGAGAAGTATGTCAGCTATTTGGTCAGGCTTGTCTCCAAGAAGGGTATCAAAAAATGATTTGTCAACCTTCCAACTTCCTCGTTTTTTCCTGCCTAATTCTAACGAGCTGGGTATTTCTTTAAATGATCTATCTAGTATTTTTGAGAGGTCTACAGGATGCTGCCAAGAGCTTCTCTCCTCCATTCGAGTTGCTCTGGCATATAGAGGCACCAGACTAGACAAAATTCCTTCTGCCATGTCCCATCCCACAACTTCGAGCACTTCAAATGCCTTGTTTGTGAAATCAAGAATATGACCCCCATCCAGATATCGGTGATCGGTAGCAGCTGAAAAAAGTATGTCAGCTATTTCCACAGGATCTGCCCTTGCCTGAATAGCTGACACCAAACAGCGTTCAGCACCATCTGAATCACGAACTTCTATAAAATGACGAAACCACCCCTTTAAAGTTACTAAGTCAGGTGCCATATCTGGAAGTGCTTTTACTGCAAAACGTGGTGCTACACCATCACAGTCTTGAGCTACAGCCGATAAACCATGATAGAGCGCGCGTGATCTATCTTCAGAGGATAAGATTGGCAGCAAGTTGACCATGCATACAAGAATGGTAAGTCCTTGTCCCCAACCATCCTGCCGATAAGTAATTCCATGCTTTATTCCTATTCTTATGAGCTCTGCGGGTTCTATCCCCGAAAATAGCAATGCTATGACTGATTTAGCAATCAACAAACCATTATTCTGTTCCAAGCCTTCCTGCAACCTCTTTTTATGCAGATCTCCTATGTCCTTGTGCTGTCCAATCTTGATCCAAACCTTCCCGTTCTGAACTTGTGTAGGAAAAGATAGCACGTCGCCAGCCCATAAATCAAACGTGCCGCCACTTTTCAGATCGAACCTGGCGTGGTGCCAGTCACAAGTCAGTATACCATCTTTCGTAGTTCCGCGGCTCAGAGGAAACCCCATATGAGGGCAACGGTTATCTAATGCATACACGCGTCCTTCATGATAGAAGATTACTAGGTCGTACCCATTAACATTATAGGACATGCAACCTTTTTTCTTCAGCTCTTCAAGAGTTGAAACGTAGATTCCTGCAGGTTCTTCTGTCAAGAGAAATTATTATACGAGCTCATTCTTATATTATTTACAAAAGTGTGACATTTACACAATAACAATCAGTAATCTGAATCATCCAAATCAACAATTTCATTTATTTCATTAATGAGCACGTGAAAGAAGTGTTCCAGTTTCGTAAAAATGGATTAGTATGAAATTCCACATTGTTCCTACCGATCCCGTAGAGTATTCATACTCTTAAATAGAAATGCTAAATACCATGTAACAGGACCCTACTACATGGACTGTCCGAATCCCACCGAACCCGAACCTCTAGTAGTTCTCTAAGTGGACTCGGCAGGTATGACTCTAAGAATTGAACCAATTAGAAGAACAACAAGTAATGGAAGCAAGTCCATATGTGATATTTTCTTATTCATTAAGATCACCATATACTAAAGAAACTTACTTTAGAAGATTAAAGCGATTTTTGATTCGATTCCAGTAGATGGATCTGCTTTTGAGGATAGATGTAACTTGTTCGTAGAAAAAGGAAGACAGGATCCAAATCGGGCTTCAGTTTCCCTTTCGTATCTTCAATGCGACTGCGAAATCCTCTGGGAGGTTCGAATCGTTATGTATGAAGGGCAAAGTTGAAGAAAAAATAGAATAGTTGTCAATTATCACGCGAATGTTTTTATGTCGATCCTAGTCATTTATGGTGTGTCGCAGGACTTTATCGGAAAGTTCGCAATTTGTAGTATATGCGGTAAACAAAAACTTATCGAGAATCAAAGGACTCAATTAAGGAAGGATCAGATAAGACTTGACGTATATTTAGAATGTAAAGACTGTGCCTCCATTCCCCTCTGGAATAGTAAAAAGGTTTTTGATCATTATCGATAGAAGTCAAGTCTGATAGAATACAATTCCCCATTGTATTTTGTCAAGGATCGAAAGCTTCTCAAGTTATTTTGTGAAATGTCTGATATTCCCATCCCACAATGTTGACTTATGAACGATAATTAATAATAAAATAGAAAAATTAAGGGAAGTGGGTTAAGATGGAGGAACTGAATGGGACAGTAATCTGAAAAATATCAGAGAAAAAATGCGAATTAATTGGGAATTATTCCGGATAGTATCGACTCATTCGAAGGTTTCATAAGACTCGCGCTCGTTAATAAATTATCTGAATAGTTTATTGGATGAATACGAAATACTGATTCGGGGTTAATCCACTAAGTCTTGGGATCTTTTTAGTTTTCTACGAAGGTGAATATACCATTCAAATGACACTGAGGAAAATATTTAAAACATTATTAAAATAATCTAGCCGATGGATACTAAACTTGTAATTTTTGTGATTATCTCGGCTCTTCTGACAGCTGCTTTCTATAGTTCATCCGTACCACACGTATCCGCTACGATTTATTGCTCTCATAAAAAAGGCGCAAATTATGAAATTTGCAAAAATATAGATACCCAGATTTATAAAATATGTAAGTATCCAGAACAGTTTCCATCAGGAGGCGGAGCCCAAATTGGTTGTTCGAGTCTAAATGAGGATTTACCAACCGACCTTAAGAAGGCATTAGATGACGAATTACTAATTGACGAGAACATACAAGTCCCACAACACCCACCGCTACCCGATGTTTTCGGAGGTTTGAATAATAATGTCGATTAGGTATAAGATGATATATTTCTAATAATCTTCGTTACTACAAACTATATATAAAATCCAATCCAAAATTCTTACTTCACTATCCAATGGATCGGCTTCAATTATAGAATCTTTTTTGTTTATTTCATCTAAAATTTGATTCATCCTAGTTTCTATAAGAGGACAAATCTGAATATTAGGATTCTTCATATTTTCTAAAACCCAATTTAATAATTCAATTCTTTTTGCAAGATCTCTTTTGTACGTACTTTCATCTTTTTGTGTATCGAACCATCTTTGTGATTCTTCGATTTCTTTAAGTAATGTTCGCTCTATCGTCATTAGAATTAAATTCAATTAATCAGCATTTAATTTACAAAGTCCGTTAAAGAGAGGGAGTGATCAAGCTTCAGACCGGCGGGAGTAGAGGACTCGAATGCAGACAGAATTCCACCGGCCAGTGTCTAATTGTTTTAGGAAGTACTCAAACTTACGAAATTAAATATAAGAACTTGACTTACCTCAGTTACTCCGAAAGCAAGCAGAAATAGATAAGGTAACATTTTATATGATTCTACATATTTCGATTTTAATGAAATGTACAGAATGTAACTGTACACCGGACGAATGTAGAACAAGCAGTTCTTCATTTGATTGTCCGAGTTGCACATACTTAGAATGTTGTTGTTGGTATTCAATCAATAAATAAAGGTAATATGGTAAATATTTTATTCTGTTCTAGTCGCTATGTGACGTAGACTTTCCTAGTAACTCAAGGATTTTAGAAATATCAAACAAGACCACACCTAATAGGACTATTGATGCTGCTATGACAACAAATGTCAATACAGGAATGGGTGATTCCATTGACGTCTTTTGGACTACAAATTTAATAAAGGCTATAGTAGAGCAGTCAACTGTAATAAGATACAACCGATGGGAGGAGTTAATTTGATTGAATGAACAAGAGACAACCAATTCCTACCAGTTGTTTTGGTTGCGTTATAATTTAGTGTACTACATACTATAAAAGGGCTTACGTAGATGGTTATTAGAACATACGAATTAGTAACGTTATTCTCTATGAAACTCTAATTGTTTTATAAAAATAATCATCAAATTTCTGTATGGCAGTAAATTTTATATCTAGTAGTTGGCAAAATAATAAAATGAACTGTCCTAAATATGATCATGAGAATTCTACTGAAGACTCAGTTAAACAGGTAGCAGAATGTCCTTGTGGTTGTCATAATGAAACCCATTTAGTCTAACACTTATGTGAATTGAAAACCTTTAAAAGCGAATCTAACATCATAAATCATGAAATTTGCTCGGCTTGAGAAATCAATTTTCCAATATCCTGTTTATCAGAAAGAATTCCCTGCCATGCTCTTTGCTTACGAATAATATCAGGTGCATTTGTAATCGTAAAATCCGTCGGAAGAATATCATCTATTTTCTGCCAGTCAATTGGCATTGAAACATTTGCATCTGCAGTAGGCCGCAAAGAGTAAACTGAAGCAATTGTTTTGCCCATTGCATTTTGGTTGTAATCAAAGAATACCTTGCCCTTACGTTCTAATGTGTTCCATTCCAGTGTTACTTTTTTCGGAAGTTTATTAGCCATTGTTCTCGCTATGGCTTCTGCAAAACTCTTAGTCTGCTCGTAAGTATAGATATTAGCGATGGGAACGTAAATGTGAATTCCTGACTTTCCCGATGTTTTTAAGTAAGATTTAATTTTTAATTCCTTGAAGGTATCTTTCAATTCATGAGCAATATCTACGGCTACTTTAAACCCGGCTACATTGTATTGTGGTTCCTCTCCTTTTTTTTCTTTACCGGAGTAGATATAAGGATCTAAATCAAATACAATAAAGTCCGGAAAATTAAGTCCACATTTTTCTTCAAACAACTTTGTAGAACTATTGCAACAACCAAAGTCGCTAATCCTGCTATACCAAGGATGCATCTCTATGCAACCGAGATTTGCTACCCATAGCAACGTTTCCTTGTTATTACATACTACATAGTTAATACTATCACCTCGATGTTCTGAATGAATTTTGGCCGTTGTGACGAAGTCAGGTTTCTTCTGATCCCAATCCTTTTGATAAAAAGACTTGCCTGCAATTCCATTGGGATATCGATTCAATGAAAGTGGCCTGTCCTCTAAGTATGGTAAAATAGATTCGCTTATTTTTTCATAGTAGTCTATCAGGTGTCCTTTTAAAATAGCTGGATGACTTTTTGTCGCCTTCCAATATACTTTATTCGTGTTAGTGTGGACTACCTTGTCGACATAGATTGGTTTATCGTTCTGTAGTCGAATTCGGCCCTCAGGTTTTATATACTTGGGTTCATTACCAATTTGGGAAAGGCTTTTGATTGGGTTATCTGCCTCAATTACGCAATCTTCTGGCCTCTTATCCTCTCGAAGTCGTATGAACACTGGTGCACGGAGTATACCGTCAGGAGTCCATTCATCAAACTTGACTTCTGCGACGAGAACTGGTTTTAACCACATTGTTGTTCTATTAAGGTAAGGAACTATATCTATGGACCTAGATTTTGTTTCCAATTTCCTTAGCATTGAATAGATTTCACTCAGTGTTTGGTCATTGAAACCCGTTCCTGCATGTCCAGCAAATTTTAATTTCTTTTCACTGGTGCAGTATACGGCCAACACTAAGGCGCCAAAGTGGTTAGCGCGACTTCCTAAACCTTCTGTATAACCGATAATTACGCAATCCTGGGTTTTTGTATTTTTTATTTTTAGCCAATCCCTGGACCTAATGCCTTCCCTATAAATACTGTCTTTATGTTTTGCTACTATGCCTTCCAGTTTCAACTCTTTACTACTGGCTAGTATTTCTGTCCCTTTTTCTGTGATAAACTCAGATATTTTGATAGTATCATTAACTTTTAAGATTGAAGAAAGCAAGTCCCTCCGCTGTAAATATGCAAGACTCTCTACCTTTTGGTCCTCTTTGTAGAGAATATCGAAAACGTAATAAGTCGATGGATGTTCTACCGACAATGCCATAATCTCCTGGAGACTCTGGATATGCATCCTGTGCTGATGAGTATGAAAGTCCGGAATACCTTGCTCATTTAAGACCACAATTTCTCCATCTAAAACTGCTGATTTACACGCCCTGAGACTGAGCTTGGCAGCTGCAACCACCTCTGGATACCGCATTGTTATATCGTTACCATTTCGTGACTGAATCCTGATTTCTCTGTTGTTCTTAAAAAGGATCGCCCTCACCCCGTCCCACTTGACTTCAAAGACCCATTCTTTGTTGTCGAAGGCTTTTTCAAAAGGATGAGCTAACATAGGCTTTATCATTTGGGATAATTCTACTGATGTGCCCATTTCATCGCCGATCCCCATATTTAGCCGGGAAAAATTATTATTTTTCTTTGAAATTTTTTTTCTAGAACCCAGTATAGATTCGGGTTCGGACTCCATGTCTGAGTTCGTTTTACTGCTGAGAACAGATTCTGGGCTGACCAAAGTCAAGTCTTCTTCAGACACGTATTTGTCTCGCGCTTTGATTAGTAGCCACTGGTTTTCTTTTTTAGTTTTTACTAATTTAAATAGACCTTTTAGCTTGTTGCCGTATAACTGAACGGATACCTTTCCTGCTTCCACTTGTTTTGCGATCTGTTCTTTGCTAGAGTAGCTACCCGTATCCCAGACTATAACGGTACCAGCTCCGTAGTTCCCCTTTGGTATTATTCCTTCAAAATACAAGTAATCAAAAGGATGGTCTTCTACCATGACTGCCAGGCGCTTAATTTCGGGATTCATTGAAGGACCTTTGGGAACGGCCCACGATTTGAGAACACCGTCTTCTGATTCCAATCTAAAATCATAATGGAGTCTAGAGGCATCGTGTTTCTGAACCACGAAATTCCTTAGCTTTCCTTCTGTAAGCTGTTCGGTTAGCTTACCTTTTGGTTCATTCGTCTTGTGAAAATTCCTCTTTTGATTGTATCCAGAGAGCAATGGGTAAGCTTTTATTTTACTAACACCTCGAACAATATTTCGTCTCGCTCGTAAGGTTTCATACCTTAATATTGTTTTTTTTCATCTGAAGAGAAGCGAAAAGACAGCAATAGTAAAAAACCATCGTGTGCTTACTTTTTACTCTCTAAGCTGGCCTTTAGAGCCTGAAGCAGATCTTTAGTGGGTTTGGCCTCTTTTGGAGCAGAAGAAACAAATTTTTTGCCTTTACTCTTCGCCTCTATGAGCTTTCTGAGTTCTTTTACATAGGTGTCCGAATAGTCACCAATGTCGAATTCCTTGCTACGGTATTTCTCTACCAATATCTTGCCAAGCGAAATTTCTTCAGGATCCAGTTTTAATTTAGTGTTACCCATATCTGGTATTTCATCTACGGGCTTCATGTCATCGAGATAATTCAAGACATGCATGACTAGCCCTCTCTGGTAGGGTCTTAAAGCGACCACGCTTTCCCTGTCTTTGATAATGACCTTACCGATCGCAACTAATTTATTGTCATTTAATATTTTTACTAAGAGCGCATATGCCTTTTCGTTACCTTTTTTGATATCTGCAGCAACGTAGTAACTATTATCGATCAAAATGGGGTCTAATTCTCTATAGTCTATGAATTCTTTGATATCAATCGAATGAGTTGTCTTCAATTTTACTTTGTTTAATTCTTCTTTTTCGAATACCAAGTAATTGTTCTTTTCTACCTCATATCCTTTTTGTATTTCAGAATACGGGACTTCCCTTTCTTCCTCCGGACACCACTTTTTATACCTTATTCTATGACCATTTTGACATAGTTGATTAAAGACATATTCTCTACTGTTTGTTGCCGTATAAAGTTTAATGGGAATGTTTACAAGTCCAAATGAAATATTCCCTTGCCACATACTTCTGGCTGGCATATAATATTGTTGGGGCCAACAAACATTATAAGATTTAGCACAAATTAGTTATTCTCCCGCAGTTCCAGTCACCTCAAACGTAATCGGTTTTTATAAACTCAATTTTTCGGAGAGGAATGTTTGAGACTTTTTCGTGTAGTTTGAGGTCGAAAATATTATGGACACAACAGATCAAATAAGTCCGACACTAAATTTGCAACTTGATTCAGAAATTTAAAGTGAAATCTTTGAGGGACAAATTCGGTTTACCCGCCGGCGTTAGGGAAGGTCGGAGTCCCGAAATAGATATGCCAAAATGTTCCTCTGATTTTGCATAAAAGTAAACTTTTGCCCCACGGATTATTTTGAAAAGATCATCTAACAGTTTAGCTTTTAAGATAATGTAGTCGTGTATATCCTATTCTTTTATCAGATTTCCAAGAAAGTGACTATGGGACAAATATTTACTATTAAGAGTTATTGTAATTTATATGAAGATTGATTCAGGCAGAAATTGATACAGGGAGTACTGTTAAATTATTATATGATTCCAATAATTAGGAAGTAATCTTTTTTGTGACTCGTATGATTGTAAGTATTTAGTATTAATTTTTTTTAGCCGTGATATATTAAGTAAACAAATTAATAAATTTGGATTTCAGAATACTGTCATCTTATGTAATCATTAATTATCTGGAAATACTAGCCCTTACCATCGTAGTAAGGGCTTCGCGAATTCTTAATTCAGAAAGAAGAGCCCAGGATTTACTCCACATAACATCTATAGTCCGGCTTTTTATCCAAAGCCCTATTGTAATATGAAATGGCTTCATCCTGTTTTCCCATCTTGGCAAAGGTAATTCCTTTAAAATAAAGTGCACTAATATAAGGCGGATCTTTTGGACTTGAAACTAATATTTTGTCAAAACAAGACATTGCCTCGTTATATTTACCCAAATTAGAAAGCGACCGTCCCTTGTTAATTAAAAGTAAAGTATCTATGGGATTGTTAGATTGCTTGTAATTTATTACTGAAATTGACTCGGATTCATATTCGGGTTTGTATATTTTTTCATTACTCGAATCAACTGCATAGCAATTTGTCTGATTTGTTTCTAGTAATCTCTATTGCCCTCGGATTGGATGTACTTGAGCTAAATAATAGTAAGTGTATTGAGGCTAATGAAATTATTTAATTTCAAATGAAAAATAAGAGAACTACGATTTTTTTACTAGACTATTTTTTGCATCATCATATCCATCTTGTATTAACTGTCGAATCGTATCGGTAGAATAGTCAAGCATCTTACTTGATATATCCAATTCAACATTCTGCTTTCTCTCAATTCGTTTTACGTTTACGTCAAACCTTCCATTAATCAGATCTCTATAGTGTCTTATCTTTCCACTACGATGTTTACTCCGTTCTGTTTCTTGTGATAGTATGTCATGTATTTCCTTTTTCTGTATTTTGTGTCTTTGCGCGAGGTCGATGAATTCTTCAACTAAACTAATATAATCTGACACTATGTTTGCAGTTTTTTCATCATAGTTTGTCTTATCATTTAACAATAAATCCTCTTTTCTGTCCAAGACTGAATCATGATCCCATGGAACGCTTTCTTCTTTAGTAGTCCACACGTCCACGATATAGACATCCAAATCGGGAACCACTGCATCATCCTTTTCATTTCCTACTACACTAAACCAATAATCTTTATGCGACTGAATTAGTTCTCGGAGTGGGGTATTGCTTAGTACTCCACCATCCCAGAAATAACGTGTGGTTTTATCGAATGTCACGTTGCCCTGATTGTCTATCGTTTTTAACTTATCAACGTCATCAATATTGCTGTAAGCATAGTTTATGGGAACTGAACCACTCGCCATTGCATAATCTGAACTTATACCCGAGGGGTAGCTTATTGTATATTTATAATGCCCTTTCGTCGGGTCATTATTCTCTGGGATGACAAATTCACCATATCCTGATTCTCTTTTGGTACCTTGTTCATTTTTTGGGTAGCTATCAAATGTTACTACTGCTCCCTCTTGTACATCCACACTAACTAATAATAGCCGAGGTTGATTTTGGTTAAAACTTGTTGCTATGGGAAACTTTCCGAAACTTTCCAAGCTTTCCCTTAATGGTTGATTGCTGTAAAGGTACCACGTATTATTCAGCAGACCAAAGTTGTCAAAAAATTTATCATCTGAAATTGGAAGCCCATTTAACGGTAGGCATGGTGTAGAAAATTTTGGTAAATATACGCGTGGAACTCCAGAACATAGAAACTGCTTTGCAGAGTAATATCTCCTAGCCAATTCACCTGACGCTGAATTTGGATATATGGCTTTTTGCATATTCCAATATGAAATCCAACTCTCCTTATCAGGAATGTATGGATACCAGTATCTTAAGTCAGGATCAGTTGATACATATTTCCAAAAGTCATTTAGTTTATCTATACTTTCTTGCCAACTCCCATTTTGTGCAACATGACTAATCAATATAGATCCATTCATTGCACCGCTGGAGGTTCCAGCAACAATATCGAATAATCCGCCTTGTTTATTTTCGTTGGCAGGTAAATACTTACAGAGCGCTTTAACAGCTCCAGCTTCATATGCTCCTAATGCGCCTCCACCTTGAAGAACTAGTGCTCTCTGTTTGGGGATATTATCTCTTTTAGACATTAGGACAGCATATTCAATCCCTATTCATTAATTTTCCTACTATAAGCTTGATACTAATAATAATGAAGAGTTACATATACGCTTGCGTCTATCTCGAAGCCTGTATATTTCGCAGTCAGGTTCATGAACCTATAAGCCTCACGTCACGACTAGGCAATTACCGTAACACTTCCAGAGCATCGGAGGCTCGGATGTACTGGAGGGTATTTTATCTATTTGCATGGTCTGACAACGATACACCAATTTTGATGCGGTATACCCTCATGATATCATTATGCGTGAACCTAATTAGATTGGTTTTGTTTTGGAATTTGGGCAAAAATTTTAATAAAATCCTGACACATCGATTACTCAAACATAACTCTAAAATATCATGTAACAGGACACTGCTACGTGGACTGTCCGAAACCCACTGAACCCGACTAATCTTTACCATTATTAGTAACAGAATTATGTATTCTTGTTTTATTACTGATGCATTTGAGGCAATCGGGATGCTTAAAATGAAGGTCTATTTGAGATGTGCGTGACCGTCGAAAATCCTCATCTTGGTGAGTGACTACATCATTATGCGATTTAGTTTTCTTCTAGACTATTGTGTCAACATGTTAATATAGTAAATTTATCAGTTCAAATATATGAAATACAGAAGCAGAACAGAAATAGTATCAATGATCCTAGAAGCAGCAAATGGTGGAGCAACCAAAACAAGAATTATGTACAGAGCCTTTCTTAGCTACGCTCAATTAAAGGAATATCTTTCCGTACTTATTGAAAATAATTTACTCGAATATTTAGAAGGTGCACAAACTTACAAAACCACTGAAAAAGGTTTTAACTTATTGAAAATGCATAACGAAATTGGAGAGCTTCTACAATCTCCAATAAGGGAGTCAAGAATACAATAATACAATAAGATAAAAAATGGTGGATTCAACTTTTAGAACTCCAGCGTTATCAGTTCCACCGAACCCGAATATGATTATAGTCTTTCCATTATACGGTAATAATCAAAGTATGAAAAATGATTGAATTGTAAAAATAAATGAAACGTAATTTACGCTGTCTTAATTAATCCTCTAAGTTTTTCCTTGAATTCTGGAGTTATGTCTTCCTCTTTCATTCCATGATCTTTCATAGCATGTTGTGCTCCATTTTTGAATATCTCTTCTTCAGTTTCTCCTTTTACAACATAGTCGCAATCAAATCCCGCTTCTCTACATGATAATGTTTTCATAACAAGTAGTCCAAATCCAATACATAAATGTGTTCTTGCTAGGGGGATTTTCAAGTGGGATCGTGGATAATTAGACTAGTGTATATTTCCACATGGTTCCCACCGAACCCGAAATATTGATACTATGATTAGTAAATTAATATAAGATTTAAGATTTAAGCATTGCAATGTTTACTACAAATTACGCTTCCGCTTAGCAATACTCAATCGAATAGGTTTTTGTAGTTTGTAATCATTGAGATATTATGTCTAAAATACAAGTTAGTGCCAAGATGAAAATTCGCGAAGGGATGCTGGACGGCTTCAAGCGACAAGCGACTGAATGTATCCAGCAAGCCAAGGAAAAGGATCCCGGGACTCTTCAATTCGACTGGTTTATTAGTACTGATAAGACTGAGTGTGAAATTCGTGAGACATACGAAAGTTCTGAATCATTCTTAGAACATCTATCCAACATTCGTGAGCTATTACGGATACTTTACGAAAAATTTGCTTCTGATCATTCCGTAATAATTTACGGTGATCCTTCACCGGAATTATTAACAAAAATAAAAGCGAGGGGAGTTGACACAAAGTACTTCTCCCTCTTGCAAGGGCTGTAAATCAATTGAACGGCTAATTACATTATTTCATTGTATACAACTGCAATTTATCTCACTTCATGTCATTTTTCGAGTTGCAAAATATCGTCAATTCTGTCCCTCATCCCACCGAACCCGCTGAGTAAAGGTTATTAAAATAGCCTATAGATTTCTCAATAATGTCATCAGTTGAACGATTACGAGAAGTTGTGCGAAATTTGGCAGATACATTTAACGACCCCAAGATTAGAGAATCATCATATTTTGATTTTTATGATGATTCGCTGAATATTCATGGTTTCCCCCCAAATCTTCCAACCATTGAGCTAATATTTACAATAGTTCCCCTTCGTTGTTTCCTCATTATTGGAACTATTGCCTTTATAAGCCTAATTAATCCAAAAAAATTGGTTTCAAACAGTTCATCTACCCACTTTTACATTGTTTTCTATTAGTGTTTTACATAAACTTATTTATCTCTACCAGCTCCAAATAAACTCAGAACACTACTCACCATCATTCCAATTGTATATGAAGATTCATATTCTTGTAAAAATGGAATGAAATGTGCAGTTAGGAGAGTTCCTAAGGCGACCATCGATCCATATTCAGTTACCTTTTTTATGTTGGTTCTCTCCTTATTAAATGGAGCAAGTAGCATACCCAATATCCAAACGCCAAATAACCAAATCATTACTTTTGAAGCAATAATTGAAGGGGCAGAGAAAGATGCACCAAAATACATTGCAGTTACTATAAAGTCCCCCATCATCAGATGCGGAAATATTGAATCAAATGATTTGAGCTTTGTTATGTAATATCCAAAAAAAGCTCCAAATATTGCAACAGCTGCTACACTGACACCTACAAAAGGAACATTATCAACACAATGGAAAAATAAGATATAGGGATTAATACTTCCACAAAAGACATAACTAGAAACTATAGACATCAGAAACGATTTTACTACTACACTAGCTATAAGAAGTAGCGCTTTATGAGTACGATCTAATTTATCCAAAAATAAATATTCCCTCTTCCAATTGATCTCATTATATAGTTTAGGCGTCCCAATTAAGGTTTATCAGCTAGAATTTGAAGTATGCTTTGATTGTTGGATGAATTATACTGCGGCCGAAATCTATAATAGATATTCTCAAATTCTAAATTCTAGTAAAATTCTCAGAATTAATAGGTATATACAATTCGTGTCTGATAATAAGTAACGATTATATAATTAATCAGATATATGAATGAACAATGAAAGAAGCAAGATTGCTAAAAATACTTGTCGAAGAAAAGGGTCTAGTAAGGTTGCTGAAGACACTGGGTATTGGAAGAGGATATGCAACTAGAGAATTGTTAACCAAGTTGGGCGCATATGGATATGGACACAAACAGCTTCTTAAGGCGCAAAAGCGTGGACTAGTTGCTAGAAAGAGTGTGAAAAATAAGGTGTACAACTCTTTGACGGAAGACGGAAAAAAACTTGTGAAACTAGCAAAAGAGATAGGTGTATAATACCTCCCGTTTTCAAAGCTGGACCGGTGGGCAGGAAACTAGAACATACAGACCCTAGTCAGATATTCAATAATTAAATGAGCGAAGATTTTTTCATCACTCGCACATGGAACTAAGTATCGGCGTTTTGTAATTCTTGCCTAGTATTAATCATGGTCTTGGCCTTTGTCATACGTTGAGGCAAGTACATAATTCCGTGGTCTAATTTTAGGTGACTCAAGAATGCTATCCCATTATTTACATTATCTTTGACTATTAAGTTTCTTCCACATGCGCTGCACCGAATTATGTGCTCATCTTCACTTATCATGAGTTATCCTGTACTGCAATTTAATACAATCAAATATAATTGCATGCTCTTTTATCCTATCGTTTCTCCTTCAAAAACTATTTCTGGGCATTGATAGGTTTCGGCGTACGGGTTATATAATCCGAATGCCAGCATTATCAGTTCCGTCGCACTCGAACCTATGCTATTTAGATCGACTAGCCTAAGGCTTATGGTGGAGCAGATTTTATATGTATTACACTCCTTTTCTGAGGTATTCTGAAGACAGTCCCATGCAAAATATCTCGTCCACGGCTTCAGCTAATAGAGTTTAGTTTCCATAGTTTGTTCCTTAGACAAGAACTTATCCCAAAGTGAACCGAAAACTATTCCCAAGATTGCCCAAAAGATGCCGATTGTTAAAGCAGACAAGATTCTGAACGTTTGAATCAAGTCTATAGATATTTCTATCTTGTCAGGATTGGGCGGCATAACAAGGTATGCCGTTACCATAATCGCTGCATAAATCAATGGAATAGTTATCTTCTTTGGATTTATTGGCATTCTATTCCAAGAAACCGCCAGACCTAAGGCCGCAAAACCTGATATCATAATGTAGACGACATACAAAACTTCGCGATAGTAAATCGTCTCCGGGTCACCAACAGCTGGAGGATTGGCAGGATATTTTAATGCCACCATAAAATACAACACACACCACATTACTGCCGCCAAAAAGAGTGCCTTCCGTTTGTTATTCTTACCAGGCAATTTATTTCTAGCAAATACAAAGATTACTCCAAACAAAGACGCTAAACCTGCACCATAAATAGCACCACCCGCAAATGCACCTGCTTTCTGCCAGTATCTATAGTCAATCAATTCACCCATATTCACCTTCTCACCCGAGGAAACTTGTTTTGCAACTTCCAATCCTATCGCTCTATCAATATACGGTTCGACTATCCCTAGGTTGAGGAACGCAAGAATTATTCCAGCTATCACACCAGAGGATAAAGTGATTGCAACAAACGTTAAAGCTTTCAAAATAATCTTTTACTCAAAATAGACTAATGACATGGAAATCCAGCTGCGTGTCTCATGTCATGAGTGAATTCGTGAATCCACTTGGTATCAAAAGCACTTTTTCCTTCAACCAAACTGAATAATTGTCCCTGGTCATAGCCGACTACGAACATTGTAAATACCAACACTGCTACCAGAAATCCAATAGCCACAGCTGGATTGTCAAATGCTTCTACAGTGCTCTGCTTAATAGTCGACATCTCCGTATTAGTAATTTTCGAAGTATATAAAGTATGGGAGCTTTAAGCTCCAACAGTACCCGTCCTGACTTTTCCAGCTCGCTTGAAATTGGCACTAATCATTCCACTTGGTGTAACCGAACTCTCTATTAATGTAAATCCTGTCGGATGCGTGCCATTGTCAAACAACTTTTTTCCTTTACCAAGAGTCAATGGGTGAATTTTGAGCCAGAGTTCGTCCACTAGATCATTCTTAAGTAGTACCTGAATCAGCTCACCACTGCCGTGAACTTGAATGTCAGAACCTTTTGAATTTTTGAGCTTTTCGATATCTGCCAACCTTTTGAGGAAAATTGAATTTTTCCAATCTGACTTTTTCATGGTCTTGGACATGACGTATTTTGTGACATCATTGATCCCTGGCCATCCATTTTCATGCTCTTGCCAGTAGTCGGCAAAAATCTCAAATGTTTTTCTGCCCAAAAGAAGATCTGCAGGTTTCAGCTGTTTTTCCAAGATCTTACCATAAACTTCGTCAAAATAAGGCACAACCCAACCGCCATACTTGAAACCTCCTGATGTATCCTCCTCAGGCGCACCAGGTCCTTGCATTACTCCATCTAATGTAATCATTGATAAAACGATTATTTTTCTCATCTAATTAAACCCTCAAAAGTTTAATGTCTAAAAAGCATTTTATCCTTAATTTGTATTTTTGTCTCCAGTTAAATTTAGTCTCATATTACTATACGATTTCAATTTAATTCCAATATAACCTGCAAGATCACCATCTCAACATAAAAGCCAAATATCTTGTAACTGGACCCTACTATACGGACAGTCCGAATCTCTCCGAGCCCGAATTATTAATACCATAACTAGTAAGCTTGACCCAATATTCAATATTGATTTGGAGATGTTGCATCATAAACTATGTTGATATCATGAATCTGGCATCCTTGGATTCAACTGGTTGAAATAAAATACCTTTAATAGAAATTATTACTGAATAATTAAGGTTATCAGGAATAATATAGGAAGCCGTTTCCACTCCCCACCCCGAGTGCATAGACTTTTTAAACACCTCTTTACCATTTGGATCTAGTAAATAGAACTCATAATCTATATGTTGCATATTCTTGCCAGTTGCCATATCGATAAAATTAATTTTGAAATGTAGATTTGAATTAACTGTAGGCTTAGCAGGAGTCCAGGATAACTGAATCTTGGCATTATTCTTCCTGTCAACAACAGTTTTTGATATTATATCGTCAGTAACATATACGCTACCTTTCATCCAATTGTACTTGGCAGATGAAAAATTATAATATCCATCATTGATAAATGCGTGGGAAAAAGAACCTTCAGGTTCAATGGTCTGTGGCTTGATGACACTAGATCCGTTTTTAAAACTTAATAAGATGGTATGTTCCACATTATCTGCATTATACCAGGTTAAAGTATTGTTCTTCTTTATAGGAAAGAAGTTATTATCAAAGAACCTCGTTATGCTAAATTGAGAGGAAGGATCATAGTTTGCCGAACCCGGTATTATAGAAATAACATCCTCAGCATATACCAGGGATAAATCTAAAATGGCAAAGTTGTAAAGTAGAGCTCCCAACAATACTAGAATGCATAACAGTATTAATGACTTTGTGAATTTAGATATAATCAAAAAAAAGAAATGTTGAATTAAAATAGGTTATGGTAATGGAGTTGGTGCTGTTACCCAGCCAGTTACTGAGTATGTTGCGCTAAATGATTTTCCATCTATGTTGTGTAGTGCTAATGCTGATCCCGAAAAATCAAGTGAACCTGCATTAGTTGCACCTGTAAATTCCTTCATCAGTGAAATTGCAACTTTTCCATTCTTAAATGGCGCGTTTAGTGGTTCACCGTGTGCCTGATCGGTAGCAGATGCATTGAATGGATGAAGTACAACAACCTCCACTGGTTGACTTGCTGTATATGTAAACATCCCGGCATAGAATTTGCCATCGTCTCTAGGAGGAAGTATTATTACTATCTGATGCTTTTCATGTCCTGGTAGTGGATCTTGCATTGATTTTTGAGTACCTTGAATCGCAAATTTCCCTTCTTGCGCAAATACGTTGTTTGTTCCTGCAATTAGAATGGCGCTTAGACCGAAGATTACAGCTACTGTAATTTTTGCATTCGTCGAGTTTATCATGGTAAAAAGTTAGATATCAGTGTACTATATATATTTTATATAACGTTTAAATAGATCTGAATTCTCGTGCCACTCAAAAACATTAAAAAAATTCTTAAAAGCTAATAATTGATTAAGATTTTTTGCTTGCTTGTTAAATCAAATCTAATGTGAATATCTATGATGATACAATAGCAAAGGTTCATTTCTTCACATAACAATATGAAATTGGACAAAATTCCATATTCTGGACTATAATAGTATTAAAGAACTAAGAAAAAATAAAAAAAGATTGGACGGATTAGGTTTTACTTCTTAACATGATCCGCCGTTAAGTATATTTGCTAGATCGGCTGATGCTTGCTGCCACAAGTTGCACCAAGATCATTGCCAATGTTGCCTATACCTGATCGTCCTTTTTTGCCATCACTGTCATAGGGTGGATCACCCGCAACACTGCCCGCTTTAGAATGATCTCCCAAGGGCGCATTGTCTTTTGCAGATTGCCCAAACTCGTTAGGATTGTTGCCGTTGGGTGTAGTCGCATCCGCATAAACCATATTTGACAAAGTTGCTGTTGTTCCTGCGATGCCTATTGACAAAACTGCTATAGCCACCATGATGTTTTGCATTCATTAGCCGTCGCTCGTTCGGGGTACCATTTAGACTTAACAAATTTAGAAATTTTATATTTTTCTCACATTAAATAAGCAACAAATTTTAGTAAAATCTTGGCCTTTGCAGTATCTGGTCGAGTTATAGAAGGAAGTTTAATTTAGACATCCGGACTATTTGATTGCCTATAACTTTAGTTCAATTATAATGATATTGTATAACCTTAGGATCGAGATAGACATGATGAATATTTCAGAATATTAGTTATAAGTTTAGACTGATTCGGATATCCTATCAAGAATTAGAAATTAGAAATAAAATTTAAAGATGGTCTTCTAAAACATATCGTGGAAAGTATTAATTTTGTATGCCTTGGTCAAACTGAATTTGTAAAGGAGTTAGGGAAGAAAGGGCAGTCCAGTGACATCACTACATATGACAGTAAAAAAGATGACAGAATCATGACCTACGTGATACCATCAGGATTTCCTGACAAGATCCAACCATTAATTACCGCAATAAATTTGGGAGAGTATTCTATAGTTAACGTCGACAAACTAGATAGGTTTCTAGGAGAACAAATATTAGCCTTAGATCTACTGCAACTAGATAAAGGATTTCTCCTTCATTCTTACGCAGTCGAGAGTGAATCTCTTAAGAGTCTTTTAAAAAATACTGTTGCGTCATCATTCAAGGTTGAACAGAATATTGAAAGTCTTAAAGAGAGTATCAGTTCTTTACCTTCGGTGAAAAGAGACGGACCAACAATTATCCATATAGATAACGTATTTAACGTAAAAGGAGTAGGTGTAGTTGTATTGGGTATACTTAAACAGGGGGCTATCAAAGTACACGATGAGCTAATATTGTTTCCCCAGAAGAAAACGGTTACAATTAAAAGTATACAAATGCATGATAAAAATGTTGAGGAATCACATAGTCCGGCTAGAGTAGGTCTTGCTCTAACAGGTGTTTCTTATGATGAGATAACGAGGGGAGATATTCTTTCTAATTACAGCCATTTTACTTCCTCTGTTCAGGAATTAATTATTGATTTTGATAAAGTACAATTCTACAAGGCTGACCTTTCAGAAACTCACTCTTATCTTTTGGCGATAGGAACTCAGATTAGGCCTGCAAAGATACAGAAGTTAGAGAACAATAAACTTAAAATTTTGTCTGATAATATATTTTCATTTAAAGCCGGAGATATTGCAATCCTCTTAAATCCAGATAGTAAAGATATTCGAATAGTAGGTTCAGGAAGAATATGTATATGATATTGATAATTATTTTCAGTTTCCATGCTGAACCAAGTTAATTTCTAACGAAACGGTCAATGGCAATTGGACCACTTTATAATTCGACATGGCTCTCAGCAAAGCAGCTTCCTCCAATAGTAACATTTGGTTTCGTATATCTTGTATTAATTGGAGATAGAAGATCAGCTGAAATCTGGGATCCTAAAGAATTCTGAATTCTATCTTCTTCAAGCTTTCCAGCCTAATATTAATTCTATAATCATTCCACTGTTATTGAACTACTTGCTTTTCACTCCAATGCAATTTCCTTGATTTTTCAAAGAAGCAATCCTAGCTAGCAATAATTAATAGACCGATACAATTGAGTTCATGGCAGGTGTGACAATATGAGATCCGAGAATCACATTATGAATCAAATCCTCGATGCTTACAAACCAATATGGTCGCTAAATCATGCTATCTCTCTAATGGGTTGGGACTTTGAGACTTATATGCCAATGAAAGGAACGGAAGAAAGGGGTGTGGCCGATTCTCAACTTCACATGCTGCATAAGGATCTTCTCTTGAACAAAGATTTCGTTGGTCTTGTTGAGTCAGCAAAGAAACTGGAGGACCTTAGTGATTTAGAGAAGGGTATTGTACGAGTACTCAACAGGGAAATAACCAAGCAGACCAAGATTCCCAATGAGTTGACACAAGCAGAATCACTGGAAAGGATAAGGGGCAACATGGCATGGAGGGAGGCGAGACAAAAATCTGATTTCATGATGTATGCACCCCACTTGGAGAAAATGATAGAAATAAAGAAGCAAATCGCAGA
>DATBHO010000110.1:0-5882 GCA_036557405.1 Nitrososphaeraceae archaeon | reverse complement strand
TGGATCTAATCTTCACGTAATGGCACACAGAAAGAAAATTCAAGGAATATTGGGCGGAACTGAAGAAACCACTTCCGGAATCACAAGACTAAGAGCTCTAGACACCAAGGGATCGTTGATGTATCCTATTATTGGTGTTAACGAAGCGCGTACTAAAAATCTTTTTGATAATCGATATGGAACTGGGCAAAGTACCATGATGGCAATTATTAAATTGACCAATGTTCTTATTGCGGGTAAACACATAGTTGTATGTGGGTATGGATACGTGGGTAAAGGAGTCGCATTAAGAGCTAAAGGCTTGGGTGCTATTGTTACTGTTGTCGAGGTTGATTTAATTAGGGCACTTGAAGCTTATATGGATGGTTTCCAGGTTAGAAAAATTATTCAAGTTGTCGGGAATGCAGATATTTTTATCACTTGTACAGGACAAAAAAATGTAATTTCAGAAAAACATTTTGGAAAAATGAAAAATGGAGCAATACTTGCAAATGCCGGACATTTTGACGATGAAATAGACGTAGATAATTTATTTTTATGTTCAAAAGAAACTTACCAAATTCACTCGTATTTGGATTGTGTTCACATTCATGGTAAAAAAATTTTCCTTCTCTCAAAGGGCAGAGTTGTAAATTTAGTAGGAGCTGAAGGAAATCCTCCAGAAGTAATGGCCATGTCTTTTGCAAATCAGCTCCTCTGCATAATGCATATTTATAGAAATCATAAAAGTATGCGCAACAAAGTGTATTCTGTGCCGGAAAATATAGACTCTAAGGTTGCCAAGTTGACCCTAAAATATTTGGGAATAAGGATAGATAAATTGACACCACTTCAGATTAAATACGCTAAATCCTACTGAAGTTTCAATCATTCTCTCATAAATTCATACATAATATTTTATAAGAGATTGAAACTCTAAGACTAGTCATGACATGGGTTCGTGCGGGAAGTATTGAGGAGTTCGACAAGAAAACTGGAAAGGAAGTAAATTTAAGTGGGACCAGAATCGCTATTTTTCGAACAAAAGAAAAATTTTATGCTATAGAAGCCTTGTGTAGACATCAAGATGGCTCACTTGCTCCTGGCAGAGTAGATGGAGAGGTGGTGGAATGTCCCTTACATTCATGGCACTACAATATACGTACAGGCGAATTACTGGATTATCTTGATGGAGTAAAATTAAAAACGTATAAAATAGATTTAAAGGGAAAAGATATTTACATAGATGTTTGAATTTATAATGAATTACTTTTCTTAAATTGACAAAGTTCTAATTTGAAAATTTATAACAAACTTACTGATACTCTTGAGGAGATTGATGCGAAGAGAAATGATAAGATTAGGATTTACGTCTGCGGTATCACTGTATATGACGACTGTCACATTGGACATGCACGTACTATCGTAGTATTTGATGTTTTAAGACGATATTTATTACACAATGGGCATAATTTAATTTATGTACAAAACTTTACCGATGTTGATGATAAAATAATAAACAGGGCAAAAGCAGAAGGAAAGACTGCTGAAGAAATTTCTTCCAAATATATTATGAGTTATTTTGAAGATTTTACTAAACTAAATGTCTTGAAAGCAGATTTTTATCCAAAAGCAACTGAACACATTAATGATATAATAACAGCCATTAGTATACTAAAGGAAAAAAATAATACTTATGTTACCTTAAATGGAGTGTATTATAGAGTACGAGCATTTCCCAATTATGGTAAACTTTCAAAGAAACAAATTGATGAACTTGAAGAAGGTTCAAGAATTGAAACCGATTCTTTGAAAGAAGATCCACTAGACTTTGCTCTGTGGAAGTTCTCTTCTGATAATCCATCTTGGCAAAGTCCTTGGGGAACAGGTAGGCCGGGTTGGCATATAGAGTGTTCTGCTATGGTATCAAAGATACTTGGTAACGAAATAGAGATTCATGGTGGTGGTACAGACCTAATATTTCCACATCATGAAAATGAAATTGCTCAATCTGAAGTTATTAATGAAAAGAAACTTGCAAAAATTTGGATGCATGTGGGTATGATAACAATTAATTCTGAGAAGATGTCAAAATCTCTGAAAAATATGATCCTACTCAAAAATGCCCTTAAAAAATGGGGAGCTAATGTACTTAGGCTGTATCTAATATCTTCTCAGTATTCAAAACCGATAGATTACAATGATGAAATTTTGAATGAATCATTACAAAAATGGAGACAGATTGAGCATTGTATCTTCGAACTAAGAACCACTAAAAATGTATCTGGAGACAACGACGAATTTGAAAATAAATGTCATAATTATCTGGATATTTTTACGTCATTCTTAGATAATAACCTCAATACTCCAGGAGCACTAACTACGTTCATGGAATTAGTGTCGTATATAAACAATATAAGCTCATCTGAAAAACTAACAACTGCAATGTCTAATAAAGTGCTTCCACTATTGAGTACAATGATGAATATTATAGGTGTTAAGATTGCTGAGATTGATATTAATATGAAAACACAGATCGAAAAAATGATTGACCAGAGAAATAACTTTAGGGCTGAGAAAAAGTATAAGGATGCGGATGACTTGAGAAGCAAGATTTTTGAATTATATAATGTTGAGCTTACAGATCATAGCACTTTTACATCGTGGAAAAAGAAGGAAATTGTTGGATTCGATATATAGTGATTATATTTGATACTGACCAATTCGCAATTTTGGTAATGAAATTATATTGTTTTATTTTATATAAATAATGGTACTTTATGATTTGATAAACTATTAAATATTCAAAACATCTCCTAAATTATATTTGAAATTCAAAAAAAGACACCTAGGAATCATAATATCGGCCGCAGTTATTATATCTTTATCCTTGGTAATATTTGTTAGTCCTTTTAAAAGTAATACACAAATTTTCAGCGAATCACTTAGCGTCTTGGTATCAAATTCGGAAGACCTGACAAAAAAATATCAGGAAGAAGTTGGGAAATGGAACATCAAAAAACTCGATAATTTCACAATGGTTACTATCACTGATAGATATTTACCTCATTTTGCAAACCTTGAAAATGAAGCAAAAAATTTGACTGTTCCAAATGGCTATGAAAATATTAAGGATTCATTTATTAGATCGATAGAATCTGAAGCTGCTAGCTATGATCATTTCAAAAAATATTTGCTTACTGGAAATAGAACTGAAGATCAACTCTCAATAGACAATTTATCTCTTGCCTATGCATATGAAAAAATTTATCAAGAGTTTCTATTAAAGAATCATTAAACAAAAGAGATACCCGTCTGAAACAAAAATATATTGCATTTACTACAAATATGCTCATGATCTTCTACAATGATAAAATATTTTAGAGAATTTGTAACTTTTTTTTCTTATATATCATTCCCAAAAGCAGTACTGCTTTTTTCTGGAATATTGATATTATTTCCCAATAATCCGATCTACTCTCTCGATAATTTCACGGTAATGCAAACAAATACTTTACTTGATCAAAGTGGATTGATTCATTTATTTGGTCAAATAAAAAATATTTCAAATGAATCACAGAAGGATGTTGTGATCTATGCAACTTTTTATGATAAACACGGCAAATACATAGGTAATGCGAGTGGGATTGCCTCTGTAAGGTCAATAAACCCCGGCCAGGTTTCGCCCTTCGAAATAATTTTTCTCGATAAAGATAAATCAAAACTATTTTCTGAGTATGTACTCAATTTAACAAGTAAAATTGGAATTCAAAAACCAGAAAGTATGGTAATAGGATCTTCAAAATCTAGACCGGATATATTCGGATATTATTATGTTAGCGGAAGAATTTTAAATACTGGTGGCGAAGCGGCGACCAACGTTCTTGCAATTGCATCTTTTTTTGACGACAAAGGCAAAATAATTGGTCTGTCTAGCGCAATTGCTGAACCTAGCAATATGACCTCAAATGATATAGCAAGTTTTACGATAGTTATGGATGATAAATTGCAATCTTCTAAAATCAAAAACTATTCTTTGACAATAGATTCAGACCAATATGTATCTAAATGAATGCAATTTTACTTGTCCAGATCTTTAGTATAACAACCTACTTAATCCGATAGGGGATTTGCCCTAGTCATTACTGGCACTCTATTATGATGTTTGAGGCTACAGAAATATATTATGCCATAACCGATTGTACCAATTATGGAATTATTTCATCCATCGGTCTTTCTTGCCATGTTTCCATATTTGTTTATTGCCAGCTTTCCGGTATTCGGATTGATATTGGTGACGAAGTGGATAGCTAATGACACCAAAAAAAAGCGCAGGGCACTGAGAATTTAGGAACTGAACTCAAATTCCTATATGTGTAAAAGGAATGACTTCATTATTACCATAAATTAAGCATGAAAATATATATCACACAGTGAGATATCATAATTACGTTGAATGCTTCTCAAAAAAAGTGCGCTTTATGTGATGAATTGTTGCCAACTGAAAGTCCAATAAACATTTGTGATAACTGTTTAAAGAATGCAGATTGCTGCGTTGGCTTGGAAAAGTTGACGGATTAGGCGCTTTATTCTGCCATTTTTAACGTGTCACTGATGGTTATAATCCCTGTGACCTCGCCTTTGCGACTTACAAGTACACACTTTGCAAACCTTACCAGCGGGATTAGTGCCTTAGCAGGTGTTGCAATATCAACTATTGGTGGAGGTGGTTCCATTATCTGCAGAATAGGAACCTGATGAATATTTTTCTTATCATCACTTTCAAGTACTTTTCTGGCAAGAACTTCTTCACTTACAAGCCCTACAATTTTAGGACCGTCGAAAACAGGGATTTGACTAATTGAATTTTTCATCATTTTTTCGATTGCGACTTCCAATTTCTCATCCTTCTGGACCGAAATCATCTGATGACTACATATGTCTTCGGCCTTCAATGAGGTTTTACCTTCTTGAGTACTTAGTACCTCGAATATTTTTCTAGCTGTATCATAACTGGGCTTGCATCGTCCAGATTCAATTTGGTTTATCATAGACGTGCTAATACCAGATAAAGATGCCAATTCGCGTTGAGTCAACCCGAGTTTTATCCTTCCCTGCTTTATGTAATCAATTCTAGGAAGCATCTGCTGATTACTTATTCTTATATCGTATTTTTATATTAAGGTACGGAACATAATTAAGACGATGAAATCGCAAAAATGACGGCCTTAACCTTATATTATATAAATTTAATGAGGTCATAATATCAGAAATGAGTAAAGACACCCACAGGAAAACGTGGGATTCTGTGAAGCGATACAAACTAACCAAAATGCTAAATCAACTTTCCGGCATTACCGGCCATGGGACGGAATTGGTTACAGTATATATACCTTCAAGAAGACCAATTTTTGAAGTAATAGGTCAACTCAGAAATGAATCTGGAACTGCATCAAATATCAAATCTGATTTAACCAGAACCCATGTCCAAGATGCGTTAAGTAAGACAGTTGAACACCTTAAATTGTTCAAAGAAACACCAGAAAATGGACTTGCTATCTTTTGTGGAGCCATTCCGAACAATAAGGGAATAGGAAACGAGAAGATAGAACTTTATTCAGTTCTTCCACCAAAACCAATTCAAATTAATCTTTACAGATGTGATGATCATTTTTGGACAGATCATATCAAGGATATGCTCAGAGATGAAAAAGTTATAGGGCTTCTTGCTATAGACAGCCAGGAGGCAGGCTTAGGGATACTTACAGGAGACAGATGGGAAGTAATAGATACGTTAACTTCAGGAGTTGCTGGAAAACACCGACAGGGAGGACAGTCAGCAAGACGATTTGAAAGACTCCGGGAAAATGAACTGAATGAGTTTTTTCACAGAATTGCAGATC
>DATBHO010000109.1:0-12828 GCA_036557405.1 Nitrososphaeraceae archaeon | reverse complement strand
GGGTGTTGTAGTTGTAGGGGGTGTTGGTTCGTAGTCTATCTCGAATGTTGCATCAGAATTAGCATAGGTCAGTTGCCCATCCCTTTCCACTCTGACCACATATGTAACAGGTTTTTCTTTTTTACCTCCAATGGTATCAAGGAGTTTACCCTTGACGATGATATCAAGTTTAACCTTTATTCTTCTATCCTTCCAACTTTCCTGTACCGGAGTAACATCAAATTGCTCTTTCATATTAGGATCATCATATCTGAATTCATCCAAAGATTTCTTTTGACTTGGAGTAGGTGTTGGAGTAGGCACTAGAAGAGGCATTCCAATAGGTGTTGGAGTAGGTGTTGGAGTAGGCGCCTCTGGTAGTGGTGGGTAATATTCAAGCCACACAGTACCAAGTTCTTGTCCAAAATTTGAGCCTAAGATAGTGATTGTGTCATCCCCCTCTTTATCACCCTTTTTAAGTCGTATTTTTTTAGGTCTTACTTCGTTTATCGAAACGTATTTTTGCTTGAATAATTTATCGCCCAAGTACACCCCTTCACTTACACCCATCAAGACTGGGAATACAGCTGGTAACGTAGGAAGAGAAAGTTGTTCAATATAACCTAGCTGTGTGGACAATACCAGAAATAAAAGTCCGAGATATGCTATAACTCCAATCCAAGTCCATGCAAACATTTGGAATCTGGTCAGGGTTATCTTACCATTTTCCATAAGCATTGTTTTATATCCAGGTAGATTCTTTCTAGCTTCATCTGATGGAGTTTCCTTTGTAGGCGCTACATCAATCGGAGTTGCCATTCCGTATCGATATTTTGAGATCGCTGTGGCTGCACCAGTTGTTCCAGCACTAATCCCCATTACAAAAAGAATATTTTGGTTGATATCTGTGAAGGGCCCAACTCCGCTAAAGAATCTAAGTAGCGCTATCCCAAAGTAGGCAAAAAGAACTATGGCCGTCCACATTAAAAACTGAAATATTGCTAAGCTCGGATACCAATTTTCATCTCGTACAATATCCCTGAATTTTGTACTGTACTTTTTTCTAAATTTCCCTGTTTTCTTTATAATAAGGAAAGAAATATAGAATATTAAAGAAACAACTACCGAAGATAATCCAAAAGCCCATACAGCACGGTACTCCGGTGTGGTATTAAAAAGTGGTTTGGGCTCAACTGCAACAGTTACATTCTGTTGGTTACTTTCAATAGGCGTTGTTGTATTGATAGCATGAGCTATGAAAGTAAAACTGTCAGAAGCGTTATAATCGTGTTCCGGTGTGTATGTTAACAGCGATCCCTTTATACTCACTATTCCATGATTAGGATATTTTTTCACAATGAAAGTAAATGGTAAGCTCGTTGGATTGTTGATAACGGCCTTTTTGTCAATTGTTTGATTACCATTCTTGTACACTTTGAGATCACGATATAGATCTAGTTCCAAGGCGCCATTTGCAGTCTTGTTGACATTTTCTTTATTTTCGGCCTTACTTGTTCCTGTTACATTTGCTGTGGTCATTTTACTTGAGCTGCCAAGTTTGTTCCCTTCGCCCGTCTCGTTTGAAGCAGCATAAACAACAACAATGGAAGTAAGGAGAAATAATGAAAGAATAATCCAAATCAGAACAAGCATCATACTATTTTCGCAGTGAGTCTATATTATTTAAGTATTTAATTAACCTGAATAATCTATTTCTATCTGAAAGACTATGCTCTAAGCAGTTACAAGTTTTACCTTCTTTAGTCTTTGCAATTCAAATTCACGCCTAATGGTCTATGCCTCACTCTCGTATACGAATAACTCATATCTAGGGTTATGCCGGACATTGTAACATAATTTAGAATTTGGATACCAGTTATGTGTTTGGGTGTCCTTCCCTACATAAATGAGGTATTAAACAGTCCGTCGACATTTAGATGATCAAACTGCTACAGTTACGCCCTTCTAAAATTTAATACATTAATTATTACCAATATATCGTATCGTATGTAAATTGATGATATTTTTTTTGATTGGCCTCTTCACAGTTGTCGATTTTCATTGATAAAAACATAGAAAATAATGCATCAAAAGATAAAAAAATTCATTTCATTATTACGTTAAGTCAAACAGCATCATAACAATATTATCTATAGACCCTTTAGAGACCGTTCTTAAATTCAGGATCTTTGCTTCAGGTCTAATAAATCTATCCATTATAGATTGTGAAACTTTTCCAAACTGTTGTTTCCATGACCTTTTTTGACACCCATCATGTCTGTGCCAACCTTCATAACTTGACTCATACCTATGATTTAACCTACCATCATCAGAGGCGTCATAATATGTTACCTAATCTTTCATATTAAATTTTTGTTCTTTTCTAGAATAATGTTTATGTATCAGCCGAGTCGTTGATTCCTAATAATTTAGTATATTATCTTACAGTGATATGAGGACGTAATTTTTTAAGCTATTATTTTTCGGTGCCGAAAAATTCTATTTGCTTGGCACCTATGATAAAAGGGACGAATTGACTTCGTGCTGTGAGATATTCCGTAGTTTAAAGCTGTATGTATCATTATTATGACGGATTTGGTTTAATTCAAGTATCAATAGTGCATACTATTAAAACGTGCATATGGAGAACAGGATGTCAATTCAGGTATTAACTAATATCAATTGTGATTGCCCTAAAAGGCATTAAGGGCCATATTCTAAATTCCAGCAAGCGTAGATCAAAAATACTCTCACGTTCATCATTAAAGTAGATTCGTGACTTTCGTGGATCCCTGAAAAAAATGGAAATTAGAATTAAATTGAGGTCTGTTTTATGTTCTTGATACTTATACTACCTGTAGCCTCGTTATTCAGACGGAACCACGTATAACTTGATTCTTGGAATTTTGCCTTATCGACCATATATGACTCTAGGTTTTTGAATTTATTTTCGACACATTTTACAAATCCACTTCCATCGAAGTCTATTTCCATCTTTACTGTTATTGATTTTTCATCCTGGTCAGGCGTATCTGTCAGTCTTACTTTTACCCATTGACCTACATCAATTTTTTTCGGTAAGGCGACTTCTGGGCCATCTATATGGTCATTGTGAAACTTTTCAACTTTCAGGCCACATACCTTATTCTTTCTGTCAATCTTATGGTGCACTCCACCAAATCTGTTTTGAGGTGGGTCCCCTGCTTGATGCCTTGATTGAGTTTGACATGTATGATTATCGATATTATCATCATTGAATCTTAATTCATATTCTGTAATCGCGTTGTAATTTACTGAATCTATATAAACCCTACCATGTCCTGCATCTGCTTCAAGTGTTCCCACTCCAGTGCCATCTAATTTTAGCCTAGGATTACCGCTTGCATGCATTTCAAATCCCTTCCCATTTACAAATGGTTTAGGGAATCTATCATCAAATGTTGTCACTGTCTTTACCGTGCCATCGTTCCATTTTCCAACGACATTACTATCGTATAATACTGTTCCTGCCATAGTTGCCTAATATCACCCAATTATAAAAGTTTTTTTATATGACATTTATCTGTGCTGATGGACTGGAATTTGAATATTACGGTGGAAATCCGTTTTCAAAAAGTGATGGATGTACCTAGAAATTCTACCGTGATTCTTCACCGTTAGATACGTAAACAGTTGATTAGTTTTGATAGCTTCTATTTTCTATATCCTTAGACGTGATGTATTAAGAATTCAATAAATCACTTAGATTCTATCCATCAAGACAAAATACTACAAAAAATTTCTCAATATTACATTATTAGCTTAAAATACTAACAGGATTAATAAATATCCACTTTGCTTCATCAAAAGACATGTCTAGTACAATACTATAATTTTGTACTAATATGTTACTGGGAATTGAGAACTTAAAATTTGCGCAATCTTTTATGGATTGAGTACCACAGTCATTATCTGCTAATTCCAGAGTTCGTATTGAATTATTAGCAATAGAATTATTAGCAATTTGTTCATCTCTGATTTCTCTGTCGACTAAATATATCTTGACGCCGGTTGGAGCTAGAGTTGTCCCGCATAAATCATTACTATCACAAATTAATTCAAGTGATAATGCACTATCGTTTTTATGCAATGTCATATCGTTAGCGTGTATGGTATCATTATTTTTTTCGATCACAGTTTCATCACCAAAATCAATTGAAAAATCAGCGCCTATTTTGTAATTGCCATTACTTGAATTGATTTTAGATAGAGGCACTTTATTAAATGGAACGGGTTGAAATTTAATCCCATTAATCCCTATCAGTTGATAACCAAAAAGGTTGATAATTAAGAGTAGTAGAACCGAAATAGATAGAATATTAACAATTAACAATTTTCTCTATCACCTTTCTTAAGGAGAGTATAATTAAATAAATTTTACGCAAAATTCTTACCTGATCTGGTCAGAATTCAGAACAGATGAGCATGCGAAATTTCCCCTCACAAGGATAATAATAGTATCAAAATATAAGATTTATGTCATTATGATCGTTTTAAGAACAAATTCCTCAACTTTGGTAACGCAACCAATGTTTACTTTGATTAATACCTGTAGTTTGACCAGTCGTTTGGAAGTGTTCCTGAACATTCCGATGGTAGGAAAAAGAGAAGCAATATTTGTTACCCCGAACCAAAGTAGCACAAGCGTAACAGTAGCTGTAGATGAAGGGATTGCCGTATTACCAAAGCATCAAAAGTAAAGTTACGATTATAAGAAATTTAACAAGATTCGTTTGCTGGTATGACATTTTTAGTTACTATCGTTCAATACACAATTTTGTCCAGCCTCTGCCACTTATGTGTTGGTATCCCTCGCCAACCGGACTGTAGCTACAATCATTTTAATTATTGAGTTGAACGATCGATATAACCAGTACTCGTAAATACGTGTCTGTATAAAGCGACTTAATGAATAATACAGAAGTTGACGTATTTGGAATTGTAAAGAAATTTCCAGACTTGCAAGGTGGCATTACTATAGTACAAGGGGGACCCGAATGGCACGAAAGAGATTCAGAACATGGTTATGCTAGCATTCCAGGCGTAAAAATACGAAGAAAGACATTTAGTTTCAATAAAAAACTGAAACCTGACCAAGAAGTGACAATATACGTATCTTTGCCAAAACTTAATCCAGAATATGGCAGTCATGAGGGCATTGGACATTGTAAAAGCGGATCCGGACAGAGTATCAAATTACGAGGAGGGAAACATCCATCAGAGAATGATGATCCAAATAGTGCTAAATGTTATATCTTTCATTATGAATATGAAGGGGGTAAATGCAATAACTTTCAAAAGGAGTATCCCCATCCGAGATATTCCAAGAATACCATAGATGAGGAAAGCCAATTTCCAAATTGGATCGGTAAAGTTATGGGCTTTAAAGCTGCATTGCTCAATACCAACGATGGTAAGAATGTTGAATTCTGGGCTTGGTATGATCCGTCGGCTAAAGTTGAAAATGGAAAACTTGTACCTGGTAACAACTGGCTTTTAAGATACCATGGAATGGATAATGGGCAGTTTGGGAACACTCCTAAAACTAAACCGCCTTTCCTGGAAACACATGGGGACTATACAGAATTTAGGATGGACAATGCTGACATAAATACAAAAGCATTTTGTGCGAGTCTCAGGGAGATTCGAAGGCCTTAAAATTTAAAGTTATTATCCAGAAAGACAGACTCCATTCTCTCAGCCATTTTCTGTACTATGTTCCCGTTGCCTTTTGTATCCCAATTAACGGAATGATGTGAACTAGCAAATAAAAAAACACAGTAACCAACTACTGAAAATTAATTCCTAATTACCATTTATAAAGCACTTGAAGGATAGATAATGTCTTACTGATCATTTGCTCATTTCAGGATATTGTACTCCCTCATCTTCCACGCAAAACTTAGTACCTTCTTTCTGTAAGTAACATTGTCCATACTCGTATAGTCTTCCTGTCTCTTTGTCATAGAATACTGGTTTGACCTTCGTGAATAACATCATTTCATGAGTTTCATTTATTGGGGATATCCTATCCTTTGAGCAGTAGCCAGTTTCATCTTTAAATACGTAAACACATCCACTCAGAGTCGAGTTCTCCATAGTATTATTAAGCCCTAGCTTATACATGCCTGAGTCAATAATAATTGGGTCAGAAGGAAGACCTAGTGAATCCTTTTTGCTAGCACTTGCATCAAACTTTTTACAGTTAGAAGCTCCACTTTCAGGTATGTCCACACACACTTGAACCTTTCCGGTATCAGGTTTGACGTCTGCCAACCACACCTGAATACTCAGCTCCTGCACTGCACCTACGCCTTGCTGATATAACAGCAGAAGTATCGCTAAGGTTATAGATGCGAATAGAATCACACTGTATTGTGTCATCGGAATAACTCAGTACGCTAAGGACCAAATGAATTTTTCGGCGCCGAAAAAATTTTGCTAACACCTATATCGTTGTTCCTAGGTTGACACTTCAAATTAAAAAGCTTATTCAAATAACGATCAGGAATTGGTGTGTACCCTGTTTTTGGTAAAAGTAATTAGAACATGTTTGTGAACGGGATTCCCAATTTGAACACGTTGTGGCCGAGTTACAATGTCTCAACATTCAATATTCACAACGAATTCATTCTAAGATCATACATATAAAGTAAATGTTGATTGCAGAAATCATAGCTATATATTCATGCATTGACCTCTGTTTGAACAGGAACATATTAGATGTAGTAATTTGAGAATGCAGATAATGAGTCATAACGCATCAAGAACTAAAATATTGTGTATTAATTTTGGTATCTATTCTTAAGTACCCTTAAGAATAGATAAATACTATTACTTGTTGTAGAATCTATGCGTCTAAATTTTGTTATAGAGGAATTAGAACAAAGATCAAATCTTGAATCCTGCGCCAAAGAACAGAAATCATCAAATGAAGAGGTTTTCTAATTATGGAAGAGCATTCTGTAGTTCCATGTTGTCCCAAATTAGATACTGCCCCTTGTTGTGATGTCTTAACGTTTGATTATCGTCTTATGCACAGAACTACTGTAAGGGGTGGAAACCAAAGAATTATTGTTCCTGTTGAAGTAAAAATAGTTACTAGATTTGAAAGATGCCCAGGACCCATGTCCTTGGGAGACTTGGTCTATTCTACAACTCTTCTACCCGGAGAAAAGGTTCGTCTATTTACTACAGATCGCAGGACACGATTCACATTTGACAGTTCAACTAATGTTAGCTATCGTAATGAACAAACATCAGAGGAACACTTCTACATGGCTAGTATCAGTGATTTCATGTCAGATGTAACTGTTAGGGATACATCACGGGCTACCAATACCAATAAAGGTTCGGCTGAAGGACATGCAGGTACTAGTAGCCTTCTTGGAAGCATTTTCAGTGGTCCATCTGTTGACGTTAGTGGCTCATATAACAATTCCTCCACCAGTGATTTTGTGAGAGAACTTTCTGAACATGCAAGATCTTCACACCATAGAGCCGAAATGGGAGCCAGAGCATCAAGCACAGTTTCCATTGGTGAAGCTCAAACACGGTCACATGTTTCTACCGAGTCGCAGGATCATTTTGAATCATCAAACAGGGAATTTTCAAATCCGAATAGATGTCATGCAATTACATTCTTTTTCTATAGAATAAATAAAATGCAAACAATAAAGTACACGACAGAGACTATTCAACGTAGAGTTATAGAACAGACAGACAACACAAAGGTTACCAATAATGACTTTGCTTCTACCGGGCAGGTGTCCGTGATTCCGAATGCAGTCTTTGCAACAGATAAAGAACGTCTTGAAGTAGAGGAACGCGGCAGAGCGTCTGTTGCTGCCCAGAAAAAGGGTACTATATCAGATATTGGTCGTGCCTCATCAGTTGTAGGAAAGTCATTTGACTTGCTCTCTTCTGCTGAACCACTTGGTGTTCCTATTAGAACGGAAGCTCTAGCGCAGATTGATAAAGAGTTGGTCGCAGTTGGTCTGTTAGATCAGGTGGGCGGTGTGATATCTCCGGATGTTAAAGAGAGACACTCCTTTGTTATTCAAAGTTGCCTGCCAACTCCAGGCCTCTATGTTAAGGGTTGCTTGGATGAATGTAATATTTGTGAACCCGAGTTAATGAAGGAAATAGAGTTGAATATAGAACACAAGAAATTAGAAAATGAGCTTCTAAAGCGTCAAACTGAGCTTTTGGAAAAATCCCAAGAATATCGCTGCTGTCCAGCTGAAAGCACTCCTAGTGCATAGCAGAATCAAAACTTTTTAAATTTGTCATTTATAGTGAAGTATTTTATATGGAAATGATACTTGTACACGGATATATTAGTCATGAAGATGATATGATACCAATATATAATAACGAGTAATTAAAAAAAATACACAAGATCGCGTACGTATCTTATAAATGTCTTGTTTCTTGCAGATAGACTAATTTAATAGCGGAGACTAGTTCAACGATTAATATGTTGACTCTTTTCAAGCGACTTTAAGAGATTTCCCACTCAGATAATTCAAGTTGTTCTCTATTTTTGTGAGGTAAAGGTATGGAGTAAATTGGAAGAATTCTACTAGAACTTGCGGGATTAAATTAGGCTTTGATACTCAAATGAGTTCCCGCAGATCAAAACTGTGTATTAAATAAAATTATAGTGACAAATATATTACCTATAATTGGCCCAAGTTATCTGAAAATACTTTTAATCATATTACAATGCAACTAGAAGGGGTCCATGGAAATGTTCACAATTGGGTCGGGGAACCATGGCTGGCAATATGAATTCTCTGCAGATCCGGTATTTTGGCTTCATCAGCCTAAAAGTCTGTGTGGCAGAAGAAACCTGCAAATTGAGGAAAGAAATCCATCACTTGACGGGAACACTAGAAAGATGGATCCTAAGTCAGAATCCGTGAATGACATTTTGAAAATAGAAGATCTGGATTACTCTTACAGCTAGAAATAGCTATGCTGACCTAAAACGATCCTAATAGCACTAGTACAAATCCCGTAAGGAGGGTACAGAATTCTTCTTTATTAATTACGATTCTTAATTATTCCTAATTGGGAAGGATTTCTGGGGACTAACCTCAGTTTTTGTTCATAGGATAATCTGGAAAAACTAATGACTCATAGATGGTAACAGTATTGTTAACAATTTGGAACCAAAATAATGGAAGCATGACCAAAAGTTAGCTAAATTTTATGCGCCAGAGTCAACCTGCTTGCTTGTCGGCGCTCTAGGACAGATTAATAGTGAAATTAAATGTTGATCTAACTTATTTTGCATTGTTGTGAAACACTGTTATCGCCCTTAATAAGTTAATTGTAAATAATGGATTGTGCTATTGTGCTATCAATTGTTAGTCTTTAGTATGGAAATTATTCTATTTTGTAAAAATATTAAAATATGATTCTCCAATACCGATGTTCACTTAGTTACTGTCTTTGTGGATATCAGTATTGGAAACAGAAACACTACTTTCTTTTCGTGCCCTTGGCTAGAATAGCATAATTGGAATTTTTCGGTACCGAAAAATTAAATTTCTGAGAGAGACCTCCATATCATGATTTTACAAATTATGGTAGAACATATGAAGATATTCGGATCTTTTGGGATTAGGACCTAACATGTACTACGATTCTACTATCTTGGTATTTTGATTTTCGACTTAACTAACTTTCGCTCCATCAGTATGGTTCAAGACAAGTCTGAGATCTTAGCTAATTAAAAGGTAGAAAATAAATCACTGAGGGGAAGCAAATCTTAAAAATAAATGATAGTTCCTCACAATCATGTTATACTTTTATCATTTAACATAGAAGCTTGACGGAAATGTTATATTTCATAAAAGTATCTAAAATAATGAAGTTGACAGATAGTAACAAATCAAGAAATGAGGATATATCTTATAGAAAACAAATAGCCAGAAGTTTGCTTGATTCACAGATTGAATACGAAGAGCCTGTCATGAAGTCACTGCTGCCAGCAGAGATATTGGCTTCCTTGTCTGCTCTGAAGGCGATAAGTCTTCCAGCTATAAGCTGGCCTCGTCCCGAATTGGCACCTGCTCCACAGCCTCTAAATGTCACAAGTCCAGATGAAGAGTTGCCCTCAGTCGAATGGTTAGTTATAACGTGGACAAAAGATGAGCACAAAGCATTACGTAGAGCATTTACACCTGCCATCAAGATTGATGATTGGTACAAATACACACATAATTTTGAGGCTTTTATTCCTGACATACGTCCAGGTGCTCCTTCAAGACGGCTTGGGCGTATTGGAAGTTACTATAAGGTGAAAATAGGAAACAAGGACGTATTATGCTTCAAGTCAGAATTCCATTTGAACCAAGATGGGAAAAAACTGCCACTCAAAAAGATGATAAAACAGCTCATAGAAGAGACGAATGCTAAATATGTATTATCCATAGGAACAGCTGGTGGCGTGGCAGCTGGAGATGAGTTGGGTGATGTGGTAGTATCGAACTCAGCACTCTTTAACCTGAAGGACGAATTTAAGAATGAAGAATTCAATAACAAGAAATTTCAGAGTAGTTGGGATATAAATGAAACACTATTTGAAGAAATAAGAAACCAGATGGTCTCTATTCAAGAACCTGGATACGCTCCACCTACAAAGAGAGTCCCATTTAAAGGGCAACCTTTATCGTTACCCCCTAACTCACCTAACATAAACTACCAAAAGGAACATCCGATAATTACCACGGACTTCTTTGAGTTTGGAAATTCCGCCAATCATTTGGATCAGTTGGGAAGTGCAGTTGAAATGGACGACGCGGTAATTGCAATGGTATGTGACGAGATGGTTTCAAAACCAAAATATGCGTTTGTTCGCAATGTTTCTGATCCGGTGTTAAATGGTGACCTCGATGAAAGGGTGCAGATTATGTGGGCCGTATGGTATTATACCCAGTTCGGACTGGAAACTAGTTTCAACGGAGCATTAGCTACCTGGTCAATTATAGCGGGAAATTAGAATTAAATCCTCTATCGAATATTTCCTCTGATCGGGGATTCAATCCCTGCATGTAGTAATTCTTACTAATTTGTATTTAGCTTTATTCTCATAGCAGTTAATGTAAATGACCATGCATTTATTACCAGTAACAGTTACGTGAACTTTCGACATCGAAAAAATTATGCACATCATGTTAATGATTTCCTTAACATTATAATATCTAAAACAGATAATTTTCACTCAAAAAAAAACATAACATATTACCGGTACGTTTAGGAAGCTTGAATATGTAACTTAGGCAACATTTGAGAACATAGAGTAATAACGAAGACAATACTGCAAACATGGTCTTTTCCAAAATCTACCTTGACATCTGGGAAAATTCCGATAATCTTTCTCTGCATTGTGGGTATTACGACAATGACGAAGAGGTTCAATCTCATGATCAATCGATTACAAAGATGAATAGGTTTATCGCAAATCTAGCCCAAATCAAGCATTCCGATTTTATTCTAGATGCGGGGTGTGGCGTAGGTGGTAGCTCAATATGGTTTGCAAAAAATTACCGGGCAAGAATTGTCGGAATTTCACTATCTAAAAAAGAAATCAATCTAGCGAAGAAATTTGCAAAAGAAAAGCTCATTAAGAAAGTTGAGTTTAGAGTTATGGATTATCATAACACGATTTTTTCTTCTGGGACATTTGATACTGTCTTAGCAATTGAAAGCCTTTGTTACTCTTTTAAGAAAAGAAAGGTATTAGATGAATGTTTTAGATTGTTAAAAACGTCCGGAAAAATAGTTATTTCAGATTATTTCCATACTGATAATCCCATGACTAATCAACAACGGAGCGCTATTGAAAAGGTTAATACGGACTTTACAATTAAATTATGTTCAATAGGAGAATTTAAAAAACATTTGAAAAACTTTGAAGATGTTAAAATACTTGATGTAACTAGTAACGTAAGTAGATTCTATGTTGAGGAGATTAACCAAATAGAAAATTCCTATATGAATACTAAATCAGAAGAATCAAAAAAATATATGAAAAGGGAAATTGGTAAACTTGTTCATGAATTTGATTGTCTTCAACAAGGCCTCTTAGAATACAAAGTGATATTTGCTCAAAAAAAGAGAGTTGGTATGACAGGTTGATTAAATAAGTCTTAGCAATTAGTTCAATTTTTTACTTATTATCCAATTATCTTCATCCGATTTAAAAAGAAGCTCCGGACATCATTACTGTTGAATTGTATTTTACTATTAAGCATCTCCTGGGTTCAAAGTTGTAATCGCTTGTTGGCACACAGAATGGAAAATTTGTTGAAAATATCCCGGTATCTGCCACACTCTTCTTTTCTAGAAAAATCATGTTTCTCAATATAAATAATCTTCCTTGGAGTACATTAATTTTAGTATGGTGAATTTTTCGGCGACGAAAAACTATATGCTTATTACGTTTGTCGAGATATTATATCCAGGATACAATGCTTCGGCCACAATTAGAAATATAAAAAATTGTCCTCCGCCTAAAAAGACTAGCGCTCCGCCAATTTTCAGAATGTCCAACAATGCAGAAGAAAATTTTTATCTAAATAAAGATCATAGAAGTTCAGAAAATTGGAATAATCCTTTATGTGATATAGTCAAGTAATATTATGAATTAAATTTAATGATTCTATCGATTTACAATGTGGAATCCATTCATTATATTAGATCTCTTCATAGAAGATTTGTAATATCGGAAGTACGTTGTACAAATCTGTTCTCAAATGCGGATTCTGAAGGGATGAATCTGGAATTTCAGATGGATCT
>DATBHO010000108.1:0-16125 GCA_036557405.1 Nitrososphaeraceae archaeon | reverse complement strand
GTTTTGAAGAATTCACAGAAAAAGCCGTTACTAGACTTACAAAACAGAGCAGATTAAAGCAAATCTATGATGAACTGGGTGAGAACATCAAACCATTTCTATCATTGTATGCTAGGATGCAGGAAAATAATTTCACTATCGAGCAAATAGTAGAAGTCGTAAATTTTGTTGGGATATTACCCCAACTACAAGAAAGATACTATACTCTTGATACACAGACGGCTTCTTTGGATTCAAAAAGACGGAAGTTTGCTGTTTCAGTTACGATGTTGAAGAATCAGACTAATGAGGCCATGAGGGAGCGTGAATATTACCGTTACGAATGTGAAATCAAGAAGAAAGAACTGTTGGCAATAAATTCTGAAGTAAATGCAAAGAAAAAGTTCATTCAAAATTTTGACAATGAAGAAGGCTTTACTAGAATAAAGGAAGCTGCTAAAAATGAAACTGAATGTGTTATGCAAAATAACCGCCAATTATTGGACGTTATTAGCAATATTCAAAACACAAACTCTGGACCGTTAAGTGCGGAGTAACAAAAGGCAATCTAGAAGATAAACAAAAGAATAAGTTTCAAAATCAATTGATGTTTGGTTATTAATTATTAGATAGCCGGCTGGCGTCAATGAAAGTTAGGCAAACAATCAGAGGTTCTGAAAATTGCAAATAGAACCTCAAGTGCCAGACTTTGGTGGCGTTCACGGCATTATTATTTTATTATTTTATTCCCACTTCTAGCCAGATATGGTATTCGCAAAAGACGGTTAAAAATTATAACAAAAGCGGAAAAACCAAACATTGGTCTATTACTTCATGCTAATCTTTGCCTTCACTTTTAGCATCCGCTTGCGTCACGAAAATAGCGATTGACAGCAACATCAGAAAAATTTATTACAATGATGTGCAATTGACATACAATGAATTTTAGGTTCATCGCTTTTACGTTTGCTACTATTCTGTTTGTTGCATCAGTCTACGCCTCATCCTCTTCAATCCAAGTATTCGTTGAAGCCAGAAAAACAGTAGTTGAAATTAGTTGTTACCCCCAAGATAATGGAAAGACTCGTTGCTGTGGCAGCGAAGTGGATGATAAACTCGTTTATGGCTATACCGGAGTGACTTACTGTACTACGTGTGATGACACAAATCCGCCTAGCCATTGCACACCACGTGAAAAAGTGGAGAGAACGGTGGTAAAGCCGGGGACAGACGTTTTGAATGCCCTTAAAGGTTCGAAAGCACTGGAATTAACGACACCCGGTGCTACAACGGATAACACGAAAGTTCCCAAGAACCTTACTTCAAAAGGGGGCGAACTTTCAAAAGAGGATGCTAAACTAGAAGACAATAGTAACAATCTTCCTCCCCCGGACACTAATACTACACTGCAGTAATTCACATAATGAAGAAATTTCACGATTTTAAGGCGGCAAGTTCGTCTCGTTACCTAGTTTTAGGACTACAGTTTTAAGTTACATAAACGTGTGAAGTTCAGTCATTAATCCTGATTCTTACGTCAATTATATTTCAACACTTCAAGAAATAACCTTATCGCAAGCTTGACAAATTAGAAGCAGTTAAAAGTTTGCGGATAGTTTTGTTGCTTGGAGAAAGCCAGCGCGTTACCAAGGGCTATTACTATAAAAAAATTTATTAGTAATAAAGATGTGACATCTAGTGAATTATCCGACTGCGTGTGATGAACAAGAAACAACTGGGGTTCACCAGATGCTGTGTTTAGTGATAGCATTATGGGCAACAAAATATATAAGATTGTCGTCACAATCTTCTATATTTGTTGAGATTTTACGACAAAGAATAACAGATAATTAGAATTTCTTGTCTTGGGATAGTTTCATGTTAGAACGCTATAAACTGCAAAATTGTTTAAAGCGCGGGAAGTAAGATTCGAAACCATCAGTTAATCTTGGGGTTTCATATTATAAAATCTTAAGCGTGGATTTTTTATTCCAGCGCAACAAGATAGTTAGCATAATGATAGGGCGTAAGCAAAAAAAACGTAAAAACTTGGGAGATATTTTTGATAAACATGTAAAACATGAATTCATTGACCATGATGTAGAGGCAACAATGAAGACCATGGTAAAAGAGCCTATTGTACATCACGTACCAGTGTTGACAGGAGGGGTTGGTTTTGATAGTGTATTTAATTTTTATAAAAATGATTTTGTTGGCAAAATGCCCGATGATACAAAGATTACTCACATTTCAAGAACTGTTGGTAAAGACCAAGTTGTGGATGAGCTCATTTTAAGCTTGACCCATGATAGAGAAATAAAATCTATGTCGCCAGGAATTTCTCCGACTGGAAAATATGTCCAGCTTCCGCATGTAGTAGTTATGAAATTTGAAGGAAATAAGATATTACACGAACACATCTATTGGGACCAAGCATCACTATTAGTGCAAATCGGACTCATAGGTTCTAAAAATTTACCTGTTACTGGTATAGAACAGGCTAAAAGCCTATTAAAATTATCAAAATCAAAAACAAAAAAAATCAAATAAAGTTTTGGCCTGGTCTTCTGCGAACCAAAATTGATGCTAGCTACAAGTTGGTGCAGAAGTAAAATCTGCTTTTTCTCCACTTGCTGCTCTAAATTTTACTATGGTTGACGGGTTGCTGGGGCTAAAAACACATTGTCCTGTTATTTCAATGCGTACAGAGCCTGCACTAGTCAAACCCGCACAGATATCATCCCGAGTTTCTTTACCCTTGAGAATAAATTCACCTGAGGAATATATCTTGACGTAATCAAATACACCAGATTTTACTGCACTACTACCATTAAATTCTGTAACGATGTCATAATAACCGCTCATGGACGGTGTAGAAGTTGAGGAAATAGAAATAGCTCCTTCATGTACCTCGCCTGTAGGACAAATAATCATACCCCTCCCGCTACTAGTGTCATCAACTCTTGTGTACTGGGCATTAGCCTGATGCAGGTAGGCCAGTTGCAGTATAGTTACTAAAACTAAAAACAGCATGATTGAACGAAATCTGATACTTTTTAGCATTCCAACTATTTTTCATTATATCAATTATTAAAATATTGTTCTGCTTAGCGGTAATAAATGAATGTAATAATATATAACTTATCATTCCAATAAGATTAATGAGTCCAGTGGGCTGTGAACCATTTTTGACGCAAACAATGGACTTGTAGTATTGAATTTTTCATCTATATTATTGCTTCATCGGCGTGTAACAAATTCAATTGGTGGATGTTTGTGCTTATTAAAACTACCAAAAGGAATAGTATTAAAGAAACTAGTTTTTCATTATCATTATAAAAAATGACTAAGGATATGGCACTGGTGATTGGTGTTAATTCAGTTGATTTTACAAAAGTATGGCAACTATAATTAAAACGTCGTTCTTTGCTTCACTTTGCATAATACTCCTCACTGGCTCAACAGCGCCAGCGGTCAATGCAACGCGTGTATTGGCCGAAGCACTTGAAGCTGTCGATGCTCTCGCTGCCCAGGTCCATATCTCGGAGGATAACAATGATGCCTATGGCGTCACGGTGGCTGCCTTAGCAACAAGCAACAACAACGATGAAGAAGACGATGCAGACTGGGATGATATTGAATATCTGAAGGACGCAAATAATAACACCATGGTGGATTACAAAAACCTCAATGACTTGAATATAGGTAAAGTCTATAATCCTAACTTTGTCGACAATGCTGACTGGTTCCTTAACAGCAGCAACTACGAAGACCATGGAGATTACTATCTGATACCATACAAGTACAATTGGTATTTTTACTCTGACATATCTGCACCTTGGTATGGCTGTGAAGCTCAGAGTAAGGCCATGCTTGTTACCTCAAAAAAATACAATGAAACAGCGGATTTCAAATACTTAGAATTTTCCAAAAAAGTATTCAACGGCTTAAATTCTCGTGTTCTAAATAAGGAAGGTTGGCTTTTGGGGGTGGCGGCTGAAAATAACAATGTCAAAGTACTGAACAGTCAGCTGTTTTGCGTTGCAAACCTGATGACCTACTACCAATATACTGGGGACGAGCGAGCCCTTAAACTATTCAAGAAGGGCGTACACGCACTCGAGAAAAATATCAACGACCTATCGGTAGAATGTGGAACCTACTACTCTCTATCTAAGGATAAGTCTAAGGATAGGATTGTATCGCACCACCAGCATCCTGAATATATAAAAATGCTCGAAAGGCTGTACCTGATGACGGGAAGCACCGCTCTAAAAAAGACGCTTGACAAATGGCAACATGATTATCTGTTTCCCTGTTATTCTTGAACTCTTGACTACCTTTACAGCAACTTGAATGAATGCGACTTCCTAGAATCTGATGTTTTGTGGAATATCTAAATATTATAGTTTCAAATTTTTCATGTCTTCCACAGCTCCTTGCTTTGTCAGATTGGATTGTTTCTAATGGAACTGGACCTGAATATACTATAATGACTGTCAGTAGTGCTTTAATGCAATTATAGCTTGTTTATTATTTTTATAAATTACAAATAAAAGCTGGAAGTGGGACTCGAACCCCTCTATCAAGGTCTCGGAGTCATATTGTACAGAATGATGGAACATAAATTATAGACGTAACAAAAGCTTATTTTGTTTTATGTAATCTGCTTCTATTTATCGTAGAAATGTTTTGGCAATAAATTATTATCAAGCAAGATTATCTTAGCATGATGATACCGAAAAATGTTGACTTGGAACTTACTGAAAAGGAGATTACCGCTCTTTATTATATGAACCTTAATAGCCCATACGACTTCCGCACCTCGCCTTCAAATTATCTCGCTAATCTTGTAGCACAATTTGACCACGTTTCTACTGAACATTCACCGTGGCAAATCTCAAGTATGTTACAAGAAGACATAGAAATACGTGATGTAGTACAAGGCATTATACAAGATGCGGTAAGTTATCATAAAAAACTAGCAACCATAATTGAAAGCTCCAAAACCAAATTTGGAGTTTTCTAAATCAATAATTTCAGGAAATTTCTTTTACAATCCCTTCTCTTATTAGTGTACTTTTTAATTCTAGCAAGGGTTCCATTTGTTCACGCATTTGTTTCATGTCTCTTTCATGCTTGAGTTTCATTAGTGCAATTTCACCTTCTTTTTCAGTTAATTCAAAAACCTTTTTCTTTAATCTATTTTCTTCATTAATTGTAAGATGGTTTACTGCTTTTAGATATTCTTGATACATTTCTTCGTTGGTCGGTCTATAGTAAGCAGAAGCTAGACCTATCTTGTGACCTAGTAACATTTCTCGAATTTCTGAATTAACCTTTGAGTTTATGAGCTGAGTAGTAAAGAATTTTCTAAAACCATGAGCAATCGCAACATCTTTTCTAATTGAAGAGTACTTTTTTGACTCTGTTTGATGTTCCCTCTTTCTTATGCCAGAGCGTTCTGCTAAATTGATTAATTTCCATTCAAGTGACCTATGAGTTATTTGTCTAGGTTTTGTAATGGCAAATTGCTCTCTAATATCAAATTGCTCCCTAATTAAAAATGAATCAGTATGTATTCTTTCGCCGTAGTTAGAACGCATGGCCAAATAATCGTCTATTGCTTTTGAAGACTCAGGAGTACAAAACGTTATGTATTCTTGATTGTAATTTTCGTACACAACTATTTTGTAATAATAATCATTAATCTTTTCAAGGTTTCTCAGTCTCAGTTCTGGTATTGCTCCTATGCGAATTCCTGTTGACGCAAGTAGTAAGATAACAACTCTCATTCTTTCGTCTGAAATTTCTAGTAATTTTGAAATTTCTTTATAATCATAGGCCCTATCTTTTCTAACCCTTTTTTGTTCGGGTAAGAACTTAGATATTTTGGAATCGTTTAGAAAAATGTCATTAATCTTGTAAAATGATTTGACAGCTGCCAGATACATACGGATAGCGGAATAGGACTTACTTTGCTGTTTCAAGTGCAAAATGAATTCTATTATTTTTTGCTCGATTAGTCTAGCATCACTCTTAAAAAATATGTCTTCTTTTGCCACAAACTCTAGATATTTTTTTAACAACAGCATATAGCTTTTTCTCGTTTCCTTTGACGCTAAGGAACTCTCGAATAGTTTGATGCAATCCATCATCTATGTAATGGCGATATCATGGGTATTATTTATAGTAAGTATATGCTTTACTAAAAGATATTTAAGTTGGTTAACTAGCTAAGGACAAAACTGTGTGACTGCAGTGTCGAGAGTATCTGATAGAAAAAAATTCTAGAAGTGTACGTGAATATGTGTAGAAAATATTACTAGCAGGTTATTCAAATATGACACTTTGATTTAACGTCTCCTGAATCGTCTAGATGATATGACTAGCTTTACAAACCAGTGGAATAAGGAGACCAAAAAAGACCCCACTGAATTAATCAGAGAAACTTTGAGAACACAAAAGCCTCTTAAACCAACTATGGAATCAGCAAAAAATAGACTAGGGATTCAAACTCTAAAATTAGATGCACTCTTGGAAAAATTAAAAGCAAAAGATAGAACTCTCTTTAATCAAATCGTTACTCATTTACAAAATCATGATGTTCAACAAAGCAAAATGCTTTCAAATGAACTGTCACAAGTTAGAAGAACAATCAAGACTATCTCACAATTAAAAATGTCACTTGAACAAGTCCATATGAGATTGGAATCTACTATTGATATTGGGGATGCCCTCACTGCATTAAAACCAGCAGTTGGAACACTCTCAAAAGTAAAAACAGGACTAACGGGATTGATGCCGAATGTCGATACAGAATTAGGTGAAATCAATGACATCTTTAGTGATATTATGGTAAATGCCAATAGCACTTCTGATATAGGCTTCGCGTTAAATCCATCGGGTGGAGATGAGAATAATATTCTTGCAGAAGCGGGCATAGTGGCAGAACAAAGGGTTACCGATAATTTTCCAGATGCGCCTATGAGTACATATAATCGAAATTCTAGGTCATCAATTGCAGAAGACACTCAATAATTCCTTTTCGTTTTCTCACAGTATAAATTGCAAATATGCATAAAATAATACATGAACAGATCGAAATCAGAATTTCTTGGTAAAAGATCAATAGTAATTTCGACATTTCAATCAAGAAGTTCTGCAAATAAGATAGCAAAAGATCTGATTTCAAAAAAGCTATGTGCGTGTGTAAATATAATTAAAATAAACTCATTCTACTATTGGAGCAACAAGATACAATATGATAATGAATATCTTTGTTTTTTTAAAACCGCTTTACCCGCCAAGCTGCGAAAAGAGCTAAAAAGAATTCATCCGTATGAGGTACCCGAAATTGTTGAAATCAAAATGGATAATGTTGACAAGGATTATCTCGGATGGCTAATCAGCTCAGCATCTTAACCTGTGGCTATCTCAATGTTATCTTATAGCATATCGAAGAAGTCCTATGATCCCACCTAAAGAAGAAATTCGTAATCCAATATCAGTAGACGAGTCTACACCATATATTTTTCCTCCAATAGTTTCGGTCGAATTCAGTAAATCAATAAATTCATCCTCGTTGATCTTTTCTAAAACTGAGTTAGAATAAATCAAGCAGTCGATTGACCTGTTAGCTACAGCATCTCTTACCTCATTAACCCCGATGGCATATTTAGGCTCACCTTTGTGAATAAGATAAATTAATTTATCGAGTAACGATGAGACTATACCAATTTTACTAGCTTTTAGTAACTCCTTTAGTGTTGTGGAACGTAGCGATACAATAATACCATCTTCGCCTGCTACGTCTATCCCCTCTAAGATAGTAATGTTATCCTCGATTTCCTTGGAGAGAAAGTTAAAAAATCTCCTTTTAATTTCACCGGGACCAAATAAAACTAGCATTTGTTTCTGTGAATGCAAATTAGTTACACTTTTAATTCCTCTAAGTATTTCATCAAAGAAATTGTCTATTTTTGGATTTACCGTTTTAGAGCCTTGAAATCTTTTTCCACTTTGACCAGAGTAAATATTTGGTAAGATTTTTACATGTGTACCTGTTACCAATGCTATCGCGGCTTCCTGAATATCAATCGAAATTAACAGATAGATAGTATTATCGCCAGAATTCTTTAATATATCAGATTGAATTTTTTTCCACTGTTTTTTCTCTAAAATAATCATATCATCTACTTTAATTGATATAGAATGATGAACGCCCTTTGGAACTAACTGATTGTCACTATTTAATATCGTGCCCCCAATTCGTATTCTATCAACTGTTCCATCAAATTTGATGGCTTCAATTCTTAGTAATATTCTTATTTTTACTCGTTCGCCTTTATCCGGTCTGGAAAATTCAGATCTCTGTTTAAGTGATCTTGTAGTGTCTGTGATAATGGTGTCATTGATTTCAATTATTCTTCTTAATGTAAACAGATCGTCCAGATCTTCTGGAATGATTGCTTTTGATTTTTCTGAATGCTTTGAATCTCGTACAATCATCTGAATTATTTTTCACAATGTCTCTAGTGCTTATCTCATCAATTGGGCTCTGTATTCAATTTCGATTGATTGTTAGCTCCATTATTTTGTTTTGAAGACTCAAGATAACTGTTTACCCAGTCCTGAGTAATTACTTCTGATTCAACCAAATTTACTAATGCGTTTGGTGAAGCCTCACCGGTGACTTTTCCATTTTTCCTCCTAGTTTGACGCCATTTAAGTTGAGTGTTTCCGGTTTTTGAAGAATAAATTATGCCTAGTACTTCTTTGGCGTTCACAAAGGTCATTTCACGAATCTTTTTAAGAGTCACCTTGTCAGCTGCTTCAACGTATATTGCACCAGGACCTTCTTCTCGCTCAGGAAATATTTCAAAGTCATGCACATAACTTTCCGGTATAAAGGATCTACATGTACTTATAATAATAAACCTCCTAAAGCTCTCAAGTGAACAAGCAGCTTCAATTAGTACCAATGTCTTGATAGGATTTGTTGCTATTTATCAAGTTTCTGACATCAAAAACTCTTGAGCAAGTTTCAAGTTAATCTGAAAGATTTGCTATTCTATAATATAAGTAATTTAAAAATGAATAAACTGTCAGGACTTTGAGCGGACAAACTCCTAACTCAAGATCTACTTCATATTGACTTCAGTAGGGCTGTTTCGTCATTGTTTGTCCTTTAGTAATGTCCATTAAGGCTCTTAAAAATTAGATTGTAGTTGTATGCCTTTAGCTCCTGATCAGTTTCAAATTCTACTTTGAACTTGCATCAGCCCATAGATACCTAAAGTATTCTTTTGCAAATCCTGCCAATCCTATATGATTTGCCCAAATTGCTATCGGCTCTAAAGCGCCTTTTTCGTTTCTTCCACTACTGAGTAGAATCATAACCTGATTTATGTCGCCTATGACTCCCCCTCCAAACATGCTGTTCTTAACTCTAACTTCAGCAACTCTAGAAATGGTGAGTATTGCGTCCTGACTTGTGTTATCAGAAACTAGGACTGCAATTTTTACACCCTTCTCCGATAAGGTTCTCAAAGTAGCTTGAACCATTCCGACAATATTTTCTGCACCCTGAGGTAACGCAAGGAGCAATTCCTTCTTACAATTTTGAATTATTTCTTGAACTTTATTGGCGATATTGAATAAACCCATTACCACCCATATTTCTGGCCTTTCCTTTATTCCTGTTTTTTCGTAAATAGGCATTAGTTCCTGAATTATTAGCTCATTGTTGGAATCCATCTTTTTTTCTATTAATGTTCTTGTTGTTTCTGTGGCGGTTTGGGGCGAATTTGGAAAGAATTTCTGCGGCCTTGAGCTGTTAGATTCAATCCACCCTCTATTTTCTAATGAATTTAAAACTTCGTATATCTTTGAATAAGGTACACTCGATTTTTTACTAATCTCTGAAGCTGTCATCGAACCATTTTCAAGTAGACAAATGTAGACTTTTATTTCGTAGCTTCCTAAGCCTATCTCTTCCATTGCTTTCTTCGTCTTGTCAGATAAACTCATAATAATGGTTAAGCTGGATAGCAAAACATAGTATATATCTTAGATGTGGAGCTCGCAATCAACCTACAAGCAAACTAATCACCATATTATTAGTTACATTATATTTATATAGTAAAAGAACAGACTCGTCATGAATAACTCAGGTGAAAATTGAGTGGAATTAATACAGATATCCAATCGTACGGTAAGCAAGGTTAAAACAGACAAGAGAACAATTCGATTTACTCAAAGTATATGCCCCGACTGCAACATGATTCTTGATGCCGAAGTTTTTGAAAGAGAAGGTAAGGTCTTCATGTCCAAAACATGTCCAACACACGGTGAGTGTGAAGAATTGTATTTTGGTTCATATAAAATGTACAATAAATTCAGCACATATTGGATGGACGGAAAAGGTGCGCATGCACCCAATGTTATGGTAGACAAATGTGCCTGCCCTACTAACTGTGGATTATGTACAAATCATCTGTCTCATTCCGGACTTGCTAATATGATTGTCACCAATAGATGTGATCTCACGTGCTGGTACTGTTTCTTTTATGTTAAAAAGGGATTAGAAGGTGCTTATTTGTATGAGCCTACCCATGAGCAAGTTAGAGCTATGATGAAAACTCTGAAGGCAGAAAAGCCAATCGCTGGAAATTCAATTCAAATTACGGGCGGTGAACCAATGCTAAGGGACGATATCACTGATATCATTAGGATTATGAAAGAAGAGGGTGTGGATCATGTTCAAATGAATACTAACGGTATCAAATTGGCACTTTCTCCAGAAACAATGCGTCAAGTAAGAAATGCCGGTGTTAGCAATCTATACCTGTCATTTGATGGGGTGACTCCTAGAACAAATCCAAAGAATCACTGGGAAGTTCCGTATGCCCTAGAATCTGCAAGAAAATGTGGAACTACTGTAGTGTTCGTGCCAACTGTAATAAAGTCCATCAATGATCATGAATTAGGTCCAATTATAAGATATGCACAAAAACATCTCGATGTAGTTCATGCAGTAAACTTCCAACCTGTTTCATTAACTGGTAGAATGGGCAAAAAAGAACGAGAGAAATATAGGATTACGATCCCAGACTGTATAGAAAGAATACAAGAGCAAACTAACGGAGAAATTTCCACTGATGACTGGTTCCCAGTTCCATCATGTATGCCACTGACAAATGTTATTGAAGCATTTAGCAAAAAGCCAAAATACGAACTATCAATCCATTTTGCTTGCGGTGCTGGAACCTATGTATTTGAGGACACTCAAACTAAGAAGTTGATTCCGCTAACCTCATTTGTTGATCTCAAAGGTGTCCTGGAATATTTCGAAGAAAAGGCAGAGGAGATCAAATCAGGTGCAAACAGGTATTGGACAATGTTACAGGTTGTTAGAAAATTAAATCAATTCGTAGATAGAAACAAACAGCCTCATGGGTTAGATCTTGCAAAGATGTTCTCTAGCATATTACTGAAACATAATTTTGACTCAGTAGGTTCATGGCATGTTCGTTCACTCTTCTTGGGAATGATGCACTTCCAGGATAAATATAACGAAGACCTTGAGAGACTACAGAGATGTGATATTCATTATTTGACCCCTGACTTGAGAATTATTCCATTCTGTGCATTTAATGTAATTCCAGAATGGTATCGAGATAGAATCCAAAAGAAATACAGCATTCCAGTTGAGGAATGGGAAAAAGCACATGGACAAACCCTTGAAGCTGGTTTGTATCGTGGAATCATGAGAAGGGGCAAACCCGAAGCACAAATGGGTTGTGCAATGTCTGAAATGCACAAGGAAGCTGCAGAATCAATGGCCAACGACGATCACAAGGCTGTTGAATTGAGAAACGGAATGGCTGGCGCCTAGCTATCAAAGCCTGAAAATCTCTAAATTTCTTGATTTCGGAGCAGCTTTTTAGCGAAACTAGAATAAGATTTAATTAAATGTACTCGTTCCATTTTTTTAATGTCTAATATGAAGTATATTCAGCTTGAACCCCAAGGCGAAATAGCTCTACTGCGAATTAATAGGCCAGAAGCTCTCAACGCAATGAATATTGATGTCATATCGGAGCTTTCTCGAACGGTAGATATAGTGGGCGCAGACGAAAGTATTAAAGTTGTAATAATAACAGGTACTGGTGACAAATCCTTCTGCGCTGGTGCTGACATATCATATATGGTGAACATAGATCCAATATCTGCGGAAAAATATGCATCGTCAGCACAATCAGTCTTGAACAAGATCGAACGTTTGGAAAAACCAGTCATAGCTGCTGTAAATGGATATGCGCTTGGAGGTGGTTGTGAATTAGCAATGGTTTGCGATATTAGAATCGCGTCAAGTAATGCAAAATTGGGGCAGCCAGAGGTTACAATAGGAATTCCTCCCGGATGGGGAGGTACACAAAGGCTCATGAGGTTAGTTGGGCCGGCAAAAGCCAAGGAGTTAGTCTTCACGGGTAAGATGATTTCGGCGGAAGAAGCGCTTCAATTGGGTCTGGTGAATAAAGTGATTAGCTTATCATCTGATGATAATTTACCACCTGAGGTCCCTAAGGAAGATAGGGAGAAAGAAAAGGAACGAAGTAGACAGGTAGCAAAACTTCTTAACAATAAACTCATGGATGAGTGTGTAAATCTAGCCATGCAAATTGCAAAAAATAGTTTTAATGCTGTGAAGGTTAGTAAAATGTTGATAAACAGGGGTATGGATGCAGATCTGACCACGGGGCTCAGATTAGAGATCTATGGCTGGTCTCTGTGTTTTGCACATGAAGATAGACAAAAAATGATGTCTGAATTTCTAAATAAAAGCAAGAAGTAGGAAGTAATACCACTTCTTAAACCTCAGCTTATTTGAAATCAATATTTTGAAGTAACTCTAGCCGGACTACTGGATCGACAGACGTAGGCATTACTCTCAACTTTAGATTCCGCAAATCCCTGTTGCATTGAACGGCCTATTTTGCTTGCATTTTTAGCGGAATTTGTGAATGCAATCATTGATGGTCCAGCACCGCTTATAGTAACTGCCAATGCACCGGAATGGTATGCATTTAATTTTACTTTATCGTAGCCGGCAATAAGACCCTTCCTAGCTGGTTCTACTATAATATCATTTATTCCGTTTGTTAGAAGTTTGGTATCTTGAAGGAAAAAGCCGCTAACCATAATACATGCATTTGCCAAATTTTTTGTAAGATCTTTAATTGTTATCTCTTCTGGTATCACACTTCGTGCTAGTTTTGTTTTCTTAGCTGGTGTTATTATTTTAGGAACGCAAACTACAACTAAAAGATCTTTTGGTGTATTTATTTTAATAAATTTAAGTGTGGGAAAAGTTCGTACGATAACGAATCCTCCAAATAATGAAGCTACAACATTGTCATAGTGTTTTACACCAGCACTACTAACCTCCCCTTCTGCGGCATAATCTAATAACTCATTGTCAGTCAATTTACACTTGAAAAGTTCATTAAACGCCGTAACTGCTGCTGCGCTTGATGCAGCGCTACTCCCTAATCCCAATCCTACTGGCACTCCCTTGCTGATTCTTATCTCAAGATCATTCTTAATTTTGTATTTTTGAGCGATTTTCATTACTGAAAGACTCGCAGAATTTTCTTTAGCCGTAGAAGGAATATTCTCATTCTTATCTGATGCGATCTTTATCTTTCCATTCTTTGTTGCTAACTTTCGAATAGATACGGTATCATAAAAAAGATCAAGTCCAAGACCAAAGACATCAAAACCGGGACCTAAATTGGCAGTAGATGAGAACGCCGTCGCTTCACAAAATTCCAATGTTTCTTCTGTTCCTTTTATCTCCAACTCTAGTCTCCCTTTTCTTCACCGAGATTAAGCACCCTTGAAAGCGCCGCTGTTAGATTCACCATCCCACTCATTGTTAAACTTGACACAAGAATTGGACTTTGCATGAGTTTGTTTTTAAACAAAGCGTTTAGTAGATCTTTACTCAGAATTGAATATTCAATATTCTTTTCATTTTGCAATGAATCCTCCAAAGATGATTTAGAAGACCATTTCATTATTTCCTGTAGCTTATCAATTACCAGGTCCCTTTTTGTCATGACATCTATCTGCGATATATTCAGGCGAAGTCTCACTGAAGTTGCCATCAATGCAATTGAAATGAAATTCATTGGAGTCGACGAGGCAAGAATTCCATCAAAAGTAAATATGTTAATCTTATTGTCAGATTGAAAATTCGAAACAAAAAATGGACCACTTGCCCTGAATATGAATAGTTCAATCTGACCAGGAGTATCTACAACCACAAAATCTGGATTTAAATTATAAACCTCATCTTGAATTTCATGCAATTTTGTAGCAATCAAATCTGAAGCCATTATGAGGGCACCATTTGGCCCTAAATCATGTTGAGACATTATCTTTTCTATGTCAATATAATTTCTCACATCCACATCTGGTTCATAAGGTAGTGAGATGACACCTGGATCAAGATTTAAAGAGATGGCATAGAAGTTATTATCCTTATACCATTGGATTAGTTTCGATGTAAGAAGTGACTTACCTGAGCCTGCTGTCCCAGTAATAAAAATAGTTTCCAAATATACTTCAAACAATGAGGTGAATATATTAATTCTATTAATTATTATATGACTGACTTCTATTTTGCATTGATTAAATTTGAAATGGAGAATAATTGCAGTTGCTGTAAGCCTTATCCCGTTTTTATTATTATTTGTATTTACACCTGTTTCTCCTTCAGATGTATTCTCAGTCGGCGCACTACCATTCCTGCTTTCTGTATCTGCTGTTATGGTTCGCATTTTATTGCAAGCATATAGGTTTAGGTATTTTACTAACCGCTTCATCGGGCCTAATATTAGCACAACTCTCAAAACAATGAATGCCAGGTTAGCTGGTGAATTCGTAACACAGACCACGCCGTCTTTCATAGGTGGTGAAATAGTAAGGATTGCATGGCTAGTTAAGAACGGAGTTTCCACAGGAAAGGCTGCCTGGGTAGCGACTGCGGAAATAATTGCCGACGTTTTTGTGGGCAGTATTTTGGCATTTATTGCGGGTGTTGTCGCCATCATTAGTGGCGGTTCTTTTATTGGTATCACAGTCATCCTTGTTGCCATTCCAACATTTGGCTTCTGGTTTCTAGTAGTTGTTTTATCTGCAAATAGAAATATTCAACTCCCAAAATTTGTCATAAGCTTGCTTAAAAAATTCTTATCAAAAGAAAGATCAGATCGTATCATACATTCTACAAATGTTGCTTTAGCAGATTTATGCAAAATGAGCAGAGAGAATTTTACATCTTTCAATTCAGTCAAGGTCCTTTCGATAGGAATGGCAATAACTTTTGTAGCTTTTGTCTTTCAAGGTTTTTCATTCCTGATACTTGCACAAGCTGTAGGTGAACATGTAGGATTTTTTCAATCATTTATGGCCACTTCGGCATCAACCGCGCTCTCCACATTACCAATTACCATTGGAGGATCTGGTTTAGCAGAACTGGGTGTTTGGGCATATATTACAAATATTAGTTCTATTCCTCATTTGGCCGATGTTCTAAACTCATCACAATTGTCTGTAATTATAGCTTGGAGAATTGCTACATACCATGTTCCTCTTGTTATAATGTGGATAGCTCTTATGAGGATTACAGTCGGAAAAGATTCCATTGCAAATCAAATTAAATCTAAAAATTTGGATAATAGGTAACCAATGTTGCTGAAAAAGACATTCAGTTAGAACTAACATAGAATTACAATGAATAAGTTGAGGGGAAAAATAGTCGTCATAACTGGAGCGTCATCAGGTATTGGGAGATCAACAGCATTAGAATTTGCTAAACAAGAAGTCAAAGCTATTATACTTGTTTCTAGAAACAGAGAACGATTATCTCAAGTTTCATCCGAAATAGGTAAAAAATCCGAATCAATGATCTTTGGTTGTGATGTATCCAACAAATCAGAAGTACTAAAGATGGCTAGAGAAGTACTATCAGTTTATGACACCGTTGATATTTTGGTAAACAATGCGGGAATTGGGATATTAGGAAAAGTAGCCTATCAGTCAATAGAGGAGTTAGAGTCAGTAACAAAAACAAAT
>DATBHO010000107.1:0-3214 GCA_036557405.1 Nitrososphaeraceae archaeon | reverse complement strand
ATTCAGGGCGAAGATAGAGTAGTCAAAACGAGTCTCTTAATTGATGTTAAGAAACCTCTCCCACTCACTGATAAAGTCAGTGGATTTTGGACTAAATTAGGTGAACCAATCACATTTCTTTACGGAACGCTTGCAGGCATTTCACCTATAATCTATAAGATAATAAAGAAGAAATTAAAAAGTGAGTCGATAAAATCAATGCCTTATTACCTAACATCAAATCAGCTGTATTAGTATTATTTATTACTCCACACAGATATCGTGCTTTACTTTTGAAATCTGAAATTTCAAGTAATTTTGGATCCAAAATAGTTATGATGACTAATTATCTAGTATTACAATTTCTTTTTATAAAACTTGCAAGTTTTATTTGTTACCAGTAATCGGGTGGAATAAACTACAAAACAAATCCCACGTGGACTAGAAGACGAATTGCAATTGTAATTGCAATAGCCATCGTGTACGGAATATGGTTCAACATTCTAGATTCTGCTGGTTACTGTGAAAATTATAAAGTACAACCAAAGAATTGCAATGAAAAATGTAAAGTCAATGCTGTCGGAAATTTGTTTGGAGGTGATTTGAATTACCAACCTTGGAACTTTATCGGACATTTGATTCCAGGACTGTTCCTAGTTTTGTGGACGCCCAAGAAAGTAGAACTATTTGTAGCTGCGGCTCTAATTTCATCGGTGGTAATGGACTCGCCGCTTTGGGGTGTCATAAGGATAGATGGACATGCTTTACCACTATGGTATCTCAACCAGACGACAGCAACCCAAAGTACTCTAAAGATGGAAAATCTCATCAAGACGCCAGCGACCCAAAATAATACAAAGGAGGTAAATCCTTATAATAATACCTGTGATATTAGTAAATGGATTCCATTCTATTACAACCCGGTGGGACATTACGGAGTTTGGAAAATTAATGTGTTTCCTACTGCGGCAGTGATTTTTTGGAGCTTGGTAGGGAGGTCACTTGCCGCAGGTTTACTTATATGGTGGCAAGCCAAACAAGAAAAAGATGGGAAAGAGTTTTCACTACCGAAGTTAGTCTTAAGGAATCTAAAAATACGTTGACACTCTCTCAAAGAGGTTTGACAAATCAATCCAATCCGGTACGGCACTAGTGAAGATATTGCTTAATCCAATCTTCAGAATAGATATGCCAATTTGCCGATTCCAGCTCTTCTCTAGATTTTGCCCCTAATACTACCGGACCATTATCTTCCCAAGGAATGTACTCCCATTTCCAGAGTCTGTGATTTGTATCACGATATGACATTGCATGGTTGGCCGTATTTATAAAAACAATCGGATGCTTTTCATCCACAAAAAAGTATTTTATTTGCCGATTAGGAACATTACCACGTTTTGGGTCATCTTCATGGACGTCATCCTCTTCCAGGTTATTTTTGCCACTAAATATCTTTTCAAACTGTAATGTTTTAGGAGCTGAATTTTCTAAATTAATAACAAATGATTCTATATCTGCCACTCTATGATATAGAATGTATCTAATAAATCTATAAATCTTGTCTAAATATTTATGTGCAGTTAAATGTTCATTATTAAATAGTAATGTAATTTTGATGGTTTTATCATCTATTTTTTTACAGTGAACTTCTCTCAAAAAATTCTGTAGGGAATCTACTGCCGGTTGATAAATTACTGGAACTACACTATTGTTATCTTGTTCTGATTCTGCCATGAATATATTACCTTGAGTAGGATCGTATGCTTTATCCTGAATATTTTTTAGTTCCTCGCGTTTTTTCGCTAGTATGCTAGACTCCATTTGATTGTCATTTTGCTTCCATTGCCAAATAAAATGTGTTTCATCTAACTTTAAGAGCCATCTGGGAAGTAATTTTCCTTGTTGTTTGTTGGGATTACCTTTAGGTTCATAGTATTGATCCTCCTCCAATTTACCAATTTGATCGATATCAAATCCAATCATGTACTTCAGTTTAACGTTTTTATTCCTGTAATCACTCCAAATTACTTTTGAACTTCTGATTATGATTCTTATTTTTCCTTCTTCTTTTCTCTTAATCGCAGATACATAACACTTATCCCAATCCCACCACTCAAGGCTCTTTGTCCACTTTATTCTCTTTTTGCCGTTCCAGCTTCGTTTAACCTCCCTCCTCAATTCTTTCTGGGAGAACCATATTGGCGATTCTTCAATATTTGAAAAATAATTACTCAAAATTATTTACACGTTCCATACTTGAAGTTAAATGACTATTCTAAAAACATTTTGCGGTAATTTGAATCGAAGGCAATAACTTATCATGATTCCACCTGGCGGCAGGATTTCAATAATCGAAGTAATTTGTGACGAAATCTCTAGGTGCATTAATTATTGCCAATTCGCGGTAAAATTATTTATAGTAGATTTTCGGCATTTGTATGTGATTAAATATTTAATTAAAGGAACAGTACTAGATGCTAATGGGAAACCACTGGGTGATTTACATCTCCAGGCCATGGATAGTGACCAAGGATTTTTCGAGGACCATAATGATGATCTTTTAGGATCATCAAATACAACCTCAGACGGTTCTTTTGAAATTGCCTTTGATGATTCAACATTTAATGACAGTTGGTTAGAAAAGAGCCCTGAAATCTATATAGTAGTCAGAAATGAAGACGGGCAAATACTTCACAGGACAGAAAAGATAGAGGTCAAGGGCGATGAAAAAACAAACGGCACCGTCAATATCCCAATGAAAATTAGCATAGATTCAAAAGAAAAGAAAACTGAACTACCAGGATCTGACCTTTATTGGAACAACCAAAGAATTTTATCGGCATTTTCTTCTGTAGGTGATACTATCACACTGAACAATAGTGAATTTGAGAGGAATTTTAGACTATTACTTAGTTCAATTAATGCATGGCTTGTCTATACCAACGAGGCTGTCTGGAAAAGAATTGACTATGATGGACCACAAGTTCCTAGATACCCGTGGCAGGTACCAAACCATGGACACAAACTCAAATGGGAGCAAGGAAAATGACAAATTATATTTTCGGCGCCGAAATATTTGAACGGCGAAAGGAACCTTACAAGGTAATTAACTCTGATATAGTCTCCAATGTCGATGTATGCATAATTGGTTCAGGTGCAGCAGGTGCAATATTGGGAGCTAAACTTGCACATGATGGCAAGTCTGTTGTTCTCTTGGAAAGAGGTCCATATTATG
>DATBHO010000106.1:0-16645 GCA_036557405.1 Nitrososphaeraceae archaeon | reverse complement strand
CAGGTGACATATTTGGAGTTATCTATATTACATTCGTGGTGATGTACTCCAACACCCCCTGTAGCGTTACTACCAAAGGTAAATCTAATGGATGCAGATTGACTATATCCATTATCAGATAAAGTGTTATTGTTACCATCCACTGCGGAAATTTTGGAAGTTGGTGGTGGGGTGGAAGTTGGTGGTGGGGTGGAAGTAGCAACAGTCCATCTAAAAGATGCGGGAGTCGAATCTTGATTTCCAGAACTATCTTTGGATCTTACACTAAACGTATGCAACCCACCTGCAACATTGACAGTGTTAGTACTTATGCAGGTAACAAAGGCTCCACCGTCCATACTGCATTCAAAGCTATTGGCCTTTGCACCATCACTATCCGTGCCTGAAAATGAAAACTTCATCGAGTTTGAAGTGGTGCTGCCATTGTTAGCAATCATAATATTATTGCCATCAATTGCTGAAATTATTGTGGTGTTCAGACTATTTTCATCTTTAATCTTCTGTCCGTCGTTAACTTGACCAAACGCAATGCTTACATCATCAAGTCCAGAGTATGTGGGAAACCCACCAATTACATATAAGAAAATAGAAAGGAAAACCACAAAGTATAACACTGAGTATGATATACCAGAAAATATCATTACGTAAATGTATCTTGAGTGTGACGTATATTAACTAAACATAAATTATAGTTCCAAATAATTCTAAAAAAAGAGGATACTTTATCATTATTGTTAGAATTATTGTTGATAGCCATTAATTATCACTAATTTAAAAAAAAGATATGATTTTTTTTTAAAATTCAAAGCTTCCTCGAAATGATTCACTCTCCTGTATTTACGCTATTAAAAAGATAGTTAAGCTATGCGGTAGTTCCAAGATTAAGAATCCTGCGAGTTAATCCTATATATGCCCAAGAGAATAGCTAATTAATGAAGCTAGTTTTTCCGATTACATCCGGAGTATTCATAATTGGAGTCTTGGTTGCAATTCCATTTATTTTCGCCGGTTCAGCAATTGCTCAAAATCAGAATATGACACCCAGCATGGTAATTAATATGAGTGACCATTCAATAAAGGTTGGAAATACTACAAGTAATGAAACATTAAATTTTACCAACAATACTGCTAGTGAATCTGGAAATTCTACCAGTTAACCCAGAGGTTAAGGAACTTGTCAAGGCGGCTCAATCAATCCTTATCCAAAATTGATTGTCAGCAAGAGTCATAGTCAACCAGTTCTTTTTATGACATGATAGCCAAATTCTGTCCTCACAGGTCCAGAGATTTGGTTTTTTTCAAGTTTGAATGATGCTACTTCAAAAGGTTTTACCATCAGTCCTCTTCCAAAAAAACCTAGATCACCTCCCTTCTTACCACTTCCCCTATCTATAGACAGTTCTTTTGCTAATTTATCAAAGTTTTCACCTTTTCCTAATCTTTCAATAATAGAGAGTGCTTCACTTTGTTTCTTTACGAGAATATGGGAACACTTAATCTTATCAGCCATCTCAATCATATGTTATATTATGGAATATATTGTTTTGCAAACAATGATCCTTACTGTCATAAATTCTCAAAATGAATTATACTTTGGTCCTATATGATTTTCATTATTTACCAAATGTTAGTACTTGCTGTAGTTATCTTTATCTCATACAAACTCAATTAACTTGAAAGTATTTTGTCTTGGTTTATATTACTAATTCTACCTGAGATTTTTCTCTTTCTTTCATTACTCTAAAAATTGTTTCCACATATCCTTCTAATTCCTTTTCATGAGAAACCACTATAACCTGAGCAGCACTAAGTTCATCCAAAACATACTTGATTTGAACTAACTGTTCCTTACTAAAACCATCGGTAGGTTCATCTAAAATTAAGAGGTTATCATCGAGCATTATAATCCTCCTTATAATTTCGTTAAGAGCAAGTCTATATGCAAGTGCAACTGAAGTTTTTTCGCCCCCACTTAGACTTTCAACTTCTAAGCGATATCCATTCTGATTTACGACCGGTGTGAAATATTCATCAATTTCTGCATCTATATCACTAACTTCAATCAATAAATAAAACCATTTCTGAAAGAGTTTATTGAATTCTTCTTTTACACTAATAAGCACTTGTGACTCGATGTGTTCTAGTGAAGGGATAAAATGTTGATTCAACCATCCACCTACTTGATCCGTAAAAATGATTTTATCAGTCTGCTCTTCTAATGCACATATTTTTTTATTGATTGATTCAATTTGTTTCAGATTGTTTTCTTGATCTGCCCTTCTTATTGCAAGATGTTCTTTTTTATTCATTAATTCATTTTCATATGACACTCTCTGCGATTCTAATTCATTCAACTTGATATTTACCTTTTCATTATCGCGGTGAATTGACTTTGCTTTGGCAAGTTTGTCAGATAGAGCGGTAATCTCAGTGTTTATTTCTAGTAACGATTGTTCCTTAACCCTTATCTTATCAATCACATGTTGTTTAGATTTGATAACATTCGAATGTTCTAGGTATGTACTTTCCAGATTGATCTTTTGATAGTGATTTACGATGTTATTTAATATATCATATCTATTTTTGTAAGGAGAAAGAATATTTAACTGATCAGTTATTTCCTTTAATTTGTCAAATTTAAGTAGCCAATCCTTCCTTTTCGACTTATCCTGAAAAGATTTCCTGTTTGATATTTTTTCATTTATCTTAAAATCTAGCTGTTTTATATTATTTTGAACAACATTTAATTTTACTATTTGGAGTTCAACTTTTCGTAATTCTAATTTCTTAGACTCTGCCTCTTTAATTCTAATTAAAATTTCCTCTTTTTTACTTTGGGTCACTTCTAGCTCTTTCTCCATATGAATAATCTTATCTTTCAAGTAATCACTTCTTTGCAGAAATTTATTTTCTAATGCCTGCAAGTGCTGTTGGTCCAATTTTTGATTACAGTATGGACATTCCGCATTTTGCTTTAAGTGCAAAACTGTGTCTAATTCTGATTTCTGTTTAGATATTTCATTTTTAATCGAATTTATTTCTGATTTAGTGTTAGAAAGAATATCAGAAATCCTATCCATTTCTATTTGGAATTTACTTGAATCATCTATGATACTTTTTAATATGCCCTCTTCACTTATTAAGTGATCCAAATTCTTAATTTCAGCATTACATCTATCTAGCTCAGACGTAAGTTCCGCTAACTCTAAATCGAGCTTTTGGATATTAGAGTTAAGCATCTCACTCTCACTGTTAATGTTACTTTCTAATTTTACCTTTTGTATTAATAGCTTATCATACTGTCTAGCTTTCTCAGTAACATTTACTAGTTCTTCTCTTTTTTGCACGTATTCCTGATACTGTTGAGTAACATCAGCTACTATTTTTTCACTCTGACAAATACCACTTAATTCTTGATTCATACGACTAAGTTCTAAATTGATTTCTGCTTTGAGTTGAATATTCTTATCTATTGTTGATTGAAGATGTGTAATGGAGGATTCAGCTTGTATCATACTCTCCTTCCTTTTCCTCATTTCCAAAATATCTTTCAGGATTATTTGGATTTGATTATTAAGATTTATTATAGTATCATTAAAATACTCATTTTCAACTTTCAAAGATTCCGATGTATCTTTTATTTTTTGCAGATCAATTCTGTACATAGTAAGATCATTTATCAATGATTTTTTTATCCTTGTTAGAGTTCGTATCCACGAAGAAAATTTTTCGGCGTTTTTTTTGGCAGTACTATATTCTTCAATACCAAATGCTCTTCTCAGTATTTCAACTCTTTTTTCGTTGTTGGCGCTTAACACGCTCTTCATCATCTCCTGCGGAGTGTATATTGCAAAACGATAGATTGTTGAAGTTGTTTTTGTCTGTGTTTTTTCATTTATTCCAATTATATTTAAAATTCTTGATTTTAACTCACCAACTGAATATGAGTTCTTGATTCCATTTTCATACAGGAAACCTTCTTCCTGAAAAATTTTATTTCCTCTTCTTACAAGTGACCTAAATACAATATATGACTTTCCGCTGTTTTCAAATTCCAAGAGTACTGAACCTTTACTTTCACCAATCCTAAGTAAATGATTTGCATCAACATCCCCTAAACCAAACAGAGCAAATTCAATTGCAGAAAGGATCGTAGATTTACCTGAACCTATATCACCTTGAAATAGTATCGTTCCTATTGGAAGCTCTATGGTTGTTTTTTCTTTGTAGCTTCTGATGTTTGTAATTTCGATTTTTTTAATTATCACAAAAATAACCTTCGTCGAAAACGGATTTTGCAGCGGATATAATCCTGTCATCGTATGTACTTGTATTCTCATTATCTAGCTTTTCGTTTCGAAGTACATCTAGAAGAGAAATTGAAATATTTTCTCCTGCTCTACCAGTTAATTTAGATTTAATTTGATTTTTCAGCTTAGTTGATAGAGTTGATTCTGTTTGAAAGTTCTTAATGCTTTCATGGAAAATTTCCCTCTCAATATCACATTTGTTATTACTTTGCACTTCTACTGAGCTTGTCTCATCTGTTGACAGATTATTGATATTAATAAATGACAATAAGGCACCCCTTTTTGAGATGTCCAGACTGAATTTTCCAAAGTCAATATTCGAGCGTTTTCCAAGTAACTTTCCTTTTACTTTAATTAGGACTATCTTATCCTTGACTTCAAGTTCGGATATGCTTCTTGTGATTTCGTTTTTTAGCTTCTCTGAGCTCCACTTTTGTGAAAATATTTCTTTATAAAGTATCTCTGTTACATTTATCTCAACAAATTTATAGTCAATAATTTGTTTATCGAATGAAATTACGTAGAAACCTCTTGTTTCTCCTTTTGCAGTTTCCTCCAGATCCTGGAATGTGGAACCAAATAGAGGCCCCGGATAGGCAATTACACTGTTATCCATTTTCTTTTCAACTCTCTTGTGAATATGCCCTCCACCATAATAGTCAAATCCCTTTGGAATGAGAGATATTGGTATTGAATCTCTGAATTGCAAGTTTAATGGGAGAATTTCTTGAATTCCTTTGTGCAGAAGAAAAATTTTGAATCCATCTTCTGATTCTAACTTTTCCTTGTCGAGTCTTTCATAAATTTCCTTGTCCAAGCCAACCTTCCTTCCGGAAATACCAGTTATTTTTGCTCCAGTTTTCGGGTCAACAAAGAATTTGAGTATAATTGAATCAGTATTGAATTCGAATTCGGTAGGTTTGATAAACAGTTCTGCAGAATGCAAAATATCTATCATCGAAATATTTGCTGTATTAAAATCATGTGAACCATATATCATGTATATTGGGATGCCACAATCTCTTGCATGTTTCATAATTTCAACAGCTTTCTTTACCGGTGCAAGTTGAGGAATATTTACATCAAAAAAATCTCCGGTAATCAGAATGAAATCAACTTGTTCTTTTATAGAGATTAATATTGATCTTTCAAATGCTTGTATATTTAAATCTCTAAGTTTGGGATTTCTCCATGATCCCAGATGGCAGTCAGTAATATGAGAAAATTTGTACAAATTGGATCTATTCATTTCTAATTGTATTTTAATATTGATAGTTTACAGTAGTTTACACAAATTTACAGGTCCTAATATTTCAGCACTAGTTAATTCTAGTTAGGCAAATGGTGTATGATTAGGTGAGACTTCAGTTGATTTTAGAAAGCATGAAAGTTTCATGCAATGATCTTACCGCCTTTTCACAATCACTATTATTTAGCACAAATGCCAAATTTAGCTCGGAAGATCCTTGAGTAATCATGATTACATTAATGTTTTTTTCTGAGATTGAGGTAAAAACTTTAGCTGCAATTCCCTTAATCCCTCTCATCCCAGATCCAACTACTGCGATAACAGCCACATCTTCGTTGACTCTCACATTCTTTATCACGTTATCAAGAAGTGTCAAATCCAATGTGGTTATGGCAGTATCCAAATCGTCTTTTTTTACAACCATAGAGATACTGGATTCTGAAGGGCTCTGAGAGATCATCATGATGTTGACGCTTTTTTTTGCCAGGGCATCAAAAATTTTTGCGGCAGTTCCAGGTACCCCGACCATCGCTCCACCACTCACGTCAATCAGGGCAGTGTTCCGTATAGCGATTATTGATTTTACAATCTTTTGTGAAGACCTGCGGGGCATTTTTGAAATTATTGTCCCTTGGTTTGATATATTAAATGCGTTTCTAATCCTAATCGGGATCTTAGTATCCATAACTGGTTCTAGGGCTCTAGGATGCATATACTTGGCACCAAATAGCGACAATTCAATTGCCTCTGCAAATGATACTTCTCTAAGAACTTTTGCCTGTTTCACAATATGTGGATCCGCGGTCATAAGGCCATTCACATCTGTCCATAACCAAACTTCGTCGGCTTCAATGCATGCAGCAATAATTGTGGCCGTATAATCTGAACCACTTCTTCCCAATGTGGTTGTATTTCCATTTTGATCGGCTCCGATAAAACCGGTAATTACAGGAATTTTTTTTTCTTTTAATAACGGATCTATGTGATATTTTACACGAATTTTAGTTGTGTCTATAAGCGGACGGGCCTGACCATATTTTGAATCAGTTAAAATGCCAACCTCTTGGCCAGTCAAGTATACGGAATCAATTCCCTTATCTAATAAAGTGTATGATATTATTGGAGTGAGAAGACGTTCACCAAAAGAGAGCAAGTGATCCAAGGCTTTTTCAGTCACTTCTGCTAATAATACAAGGCCATTCAATATGTTCTCCATTTCTTTTAGGAGAATTTCTACAACCTGCAGAGCCTTGGCTTCGTGGGTCTTATTTTTGATACATTCGTGAATGATATCAAAATGTTTTGATCTAGTGTTGTTAATAAATTCTTTAATCTTATTTTTATCTCTTTTTAAAACATAACTGGAGACGTTTAAGATTTCATCAGTAATCCCTGTTACTGCAGAAAAAACCCCAATTATTTCGTTACCTTTATCATGATATGACTTTATCAAATTAGTAATGTGTACAATTTTTTTACCTGAATCTACGGCGGTGCCTCCAAATTTCATTACCAAGCGCATTTATGACAATGTATAATAATAACGGAGATTAATACGTGTATTGTTCCCTTTTTGAGAGCATTAGCAAAATATGATTAAAGTGAGAGAGTGATTTTTATTTGGTTGACTCTGTAATGGGTGTATGTCTCATTTTACATTTGAAGAGAGATTACTGCTGATCCAACATTGCATATATAAATACGATTCCGAAGAAGTGTTAAAAACAAAACTAAGTGGATATTTCACTCCCAAGGAAATAGAATCGGCAATCGATACACTGATTGCTACGCAAAAGATTCGTAGAATTGGACAAGACAAGCTTCAAAATAACGAAAGTCACACCGGCTCAATACCTGAAATTCCAGATAATTTGCGTTTGATAATTAATGATTTGTAATCAAGTTGTTCCATTTAATAAAATCTAAGAAACAACATATGTAAATAAAAATATGGTTCGTCACAGAGACGACTGGAACTCACTTGTTTCCAGTAATTCCACCAAAGATGCTCTTTAAGGCGTCCAAGATAGGATTGCCAGTCTGATTACCTTTTGTTCCTGTTGCATTAGTAGCATTTGTCGTTGCGTTAGAAGCAGTGCTAACAACAGATTCTGGTTGAGTCATTGTTGTTCCTGTTGCATTAGTAGCATTTGTCGTTGCGTTAGAAGCAGCGTTAATTAGATTATTAGCCTCAGCCAGTACCGCTCTACTTGCATTTGATGCAATACTGGAAACATTTTTGGTCACATTGGTCATAATGTCCTTTGCTTGGTTCATCGCAGTTTGTGTAGCATTAGCTCCACTGCTTGCAGCCAAATTGAGCACGCTGTTGGCCTTCGTCATAACTTCTCCTGTTGCATTTGTAGTAGCATTCGCAGCAGTTGTGAGAATATTGTTTGCTTCGCCTATCGCTGTTCCTGTTGCGTTAGCTGTAGCATTCATTGCCGTTCCTATTGTATTGCCTGCGCCAGCAGTGACATTGCCTGCGCCAGCAGTGACATTGCCTGCGCCAGCAGTGACATTGCCTGCGCCAGCAGTGACATTGCCTGCGCCAGCAGTGACATTGCCTACAATTTCACCTAATGGATAAGTCGTTGTCATTATTCGGAAAACGATCTTTCCATCATTTATCGCCTTCACAAAATCTGCAATGTCTTTGCCCTGTAGAGGACCTATCAAGTCAGATTTCGTAAAAGTACCACTTGCACTTCCTCCACCTGACTTAAGACCACTTGTAGAGGCTTGCTTGAGCGATACAACATCGGGAGCTCTACCACTTCCCATCTCCTGAGAAATAACTACGCCACTTACATTGCCTAATTCGCTGCCGCTAACATCATACTTTACCTTCTGCCCATTGTCTTGGAGTTCTAGTGTAGCCTTTCCTGTTGCATGTGAATTTGATCCTACCGTAGGTTTAAGATCTGCAGAAAATGTACCTGAAACCTGTGCGTTTGCATTGATATTTGAAAGCAAAACGATAGCCGTCACTATGAATAGAATTGACAAATACCCTTTACCAATCATAACTTTTTAAAAGAAATACTGTCTTTTAATGGTTTGCAGAATTTTTAATTATTGCACTCATTGATGAATTATTTATTTTATTTCACAAAGTTATTAATAATATCTGTGTCAAAACTCAATCGCTTTGATTATCGATATAATAGTGCAACTTTGATTAGACTTTAATTATAAGTTGAGTAAATTCTTGGTTAATTTGAATACTTCTAGCCACATCATCCAGGTTAACCGCTGAGTATTTGTGTTTTGTCTACTAGGATGATAAGATGCTATCAAATGCCTGTCATTCACTCTGTAATTTGCAAGATGATGGAATTTTAATCTCCTCAAGTCATTTATCTTACAATACATTTGGAATGATATAAGCCCCAGGGCTACCACAACCTTTACTTTTTTCAATAATTCAAGTTCACGCATAAGATACTCTGAACAGTTAGCTAATTCTGAATTTAGCGGTTTATTAGAGGGAGGTGCGCATCTAATGCATGAGCTAATGAAAACATTATTCAGAATCAAGCCATCGTCAATTGATATACTTTTTGGGCTATTTGAAAAACCAGTTTCGTATAAAGCCCTCATCAGCCACTGTCCAGAATGATCACCAGTAAAGAGTCTGCCTGTTCTATTGGCACCATGAGCTCCTGGTGCGAGCCCGATAATCAGTACATTTGCGTTAGTATCTCCAAATCCAGTAACTGGTTTCGCCCAGTACTCATCATTTGAAAATCGCCTGACCTTGTTCTTGCCAACTATCTGTATATATGTAACTAATCTCTTACACCGAGTACAATTAAGGATATCTCTATTAATACTATCTATAGTAACCAAATTTATCAATCATTATATCGGACATTAACTAAAAATGATTTAACAGTTTATTGAGTTTTTAAAATCGAATTATTCTGGTACTGAATCACAAATCAATTTTCCATTTTCTATCTTGACAAACAGATATCGATTATCTTTGAAAATTAGGGTAATTTCGTCTTTTTGCTCTTCCACATCCAATAATTCTTGTCCTTTGATGCCATCAAACTTTGCCATTAAGTTTTTCAACACAATAGACTATATTTATAGTAAGACTAAATTGGGAAGAAAATGAACAATTCAATATTTATTAATTTTTACAAATTCAGAATCGCCGCGCAACTCTGAAGGTTCTGTATAAAGATGCCTTCCCCAAGAAACTCTAATCGAAACCTGAATATTATTCTCTCCTTTTTTCAACATTTTGCTATCAAGTACTATTTTTTTAGTTATATCGAACAAAAGTGATTTTGCTTCCTCAATTGTTAAGGGATAGTAAGGAGTTTCTTCTTTTATTATTGAGATCCATACTCGATATGATAATTTAGGATTTCTTGTCCAGAATAGTACTGCTTTTCTCACAAATTTGATATTTTCAACGGTCTTTTTACACACCTTTAATTCTAGTAGAACGGTAAGTCTAAATGCATTATCGTGTTTATCGTATGCTCTTTCCCAATTTTTTTGGGAAAATATTTCTCTTATCAAGCCATCTATGTTAAAACCTAGACTCAATGTCAGACTATCGTTAGATTTAATGCTCTCGTGAGAGGCACCAAGTTTAATATCTGTAATAAAGCTGCTCGGCAATAAGTTTCGCACATGGTATAATTTATATCTTCAATAAGTAGTTGTCTCTATCATGCAGGCGGAGTTGGAGAGTTATAAATCAAATGAAATTAATTTAAGGGTTAACGAAGATATTTCGATATTATACATAGTTCAACATGAACTGTTAAACGAAAAGGAAGTAGAATTTGCAGGCGTCGTATTGAAACATCAATTAAAGGAGGATTTTAGTTTTAGAATTTTAACGAAGAAATCAAAACCGGTTGATATCTTACTCAAGGCATTGCAATCCTCATCTAATAATGCAATTAGACTTAAAGATACGATAGAGTCGACAATTAACAAAGAAAAGAGCCCTGATTCTGCTTGAAATTTTGTCCAAACTGTGAAAGTAGGATGAAACCAAGAATAGAGGAAAATATCTTAATTTGTCCTAAGTGTGATTTTAGAGAAGCAAAAAACGAAATTAAATCAATTCCTTTAATAGATCAAAGTGGAGCTAGCCTTAAAATAGTTGAATCTGAGAAAGGGTTAAGTGCGCTGCCAACTACAAGCATTGATTGTCCCAAATGTGGAAACAATTTGGCATTTTGGTGGATGCTTCAAACTAGATCGGCTGATGAGGCTACAACTCAATTCTATAGATGTACTCAATGTAGCCATACATGGAGAAATTATGCGTGATCAATTATCAACATCAAATTGGTAGTTCGATAATTCCTAAACTAGTTAACATTCGTGTAAATTATTTCATAATTATCAAAAATATATGATTTTATTTTATTTTTTACAAGATATTTCCTAATGTTATCCGCATAGATGCGCTGATTAAAATAGGAATGTTTAAAATCTTTTGGATCTGCCTCTTGATTGATACATTTGGTATTTCTGGCAAAAACAAAAACACCGGATGAATGGAAAGCAGTAACTTCAGCAATATCTACATTAGTAGACGAGGCTACGTTTGAGGCAACCGTAGAAGGCTTATCGTTTAGAGGAATGGACCCTTCTCATGTTGCGTTAATTGATATTAGTTGGCCAAACTCCGCTTTTGATGGCTATGAGTGTGATTCGGCATTAAAATTTGGAGTTAGAATAGACGAGTTTTCGAAATTGATGAAAAGAGCTGATAAAAAAGATGCAGTAGAAGTTTCTATTGAAGAGAATAGTATGCTTCGTATCAAGATCCTAAATGGCTACAAGAGAGATTATAGAATGCGATTGATAGAAAGTACCGGAGGATCTACTCCCTTGCCAAAACTTAATTTCAATTCCAAAGTTATTTTGACTCCAGCGTCGTTTGATAAGATACTGTCCGATATTGAGGTAGTGTCAGAATACATTTCAATCGAATCTGAAGAGAAGAAAATTACCTTTTCTGGTAAAAGTGACTATGGAGAAGCTGATATTGTTATTGATGAGGAAAGCGAAGGTCTTGAAGAATTACAGGTCAAAGATAAAAGCAAGGCAACATATAGTCTAGATTACCTATCAAAAATTACAAAAGCTATAAGTGCCTCTGGAGGTTCCTTAGTATTGGAATATTCTTCAAAAATGCCATTAAGGTTAGAATTTAGGGTTGCGAATGTAGGAAGAATTCATTTTTATTTGGCTCCCAGAGTACAAGACTAATCGCGTCAATAATAAATCATCAAGGAATTATATGTTAATACAGTATCTAATTAAGAAACTTTTTTCCTTATGAACTAGAAAATCAAATTCCATACACCTTACTATATTTTTTTATTATTCTTGTTTATACGAGAGGGTTACAGCAAATTTTGTTATAGGTGTAAATAAATTTCACCATTTTTTTCAAATATTTGAAATAGTAACAGATTATCAGATTTTGTCCAGTTCGGATTTTGCGCGTTCCACTTACTAGGAATGCATAACAATTTCCCACTCTTCAAATCGTATTCAAAATCATGCATATAGCATACTATCTTTGTTTCTTTTATTTCGCTTTTGGAAAGAGAGGCTCCCCTATGGGGACATGAATTATCTAGCGCAAATAATTGATTATTAGATCTGCACACAAGGATCTTACTATTTTGGACAGATATCACCTTTATTGAATTATTCGGAAGCTCACTACTTTTGCATACCTTATATTCCATTATTGAATACTTTACTATCTAGTTTCTATAAATTCATTTTTAATGAAAGAATGGTTAGTTATACCGTTCTCAGGCTGGATGGTACAATATCATTATAAAGATCTTGTGTGTCGTAAATACACAATTGAAGTATTATAGGATTAATGAAATCAAAAAAGATGAATTTCTAGGTAAGGAAATCAAAATAAGAGGTTGGGTACATAGATTACGTAAACAAAAGGATAAAGCCTTTATAATAATTAGAGATGATCGTGGGGGAATTATTCAATGTGTTCTTCCCAGTATAAGGGTGCAGGAACTTACAATAGAATCTTCTTTGGAGATCCGAGGGATCCTGTTCAAAGACAATAGGGCCAAGGAAGGTGGATATGAGATTAGAGGAGCTGATATAATTATTTATAATTTAGCGAACAATGATTTTCCCATCGGAGAATATCAAAGTACAGAATTATTATTGGATTATAGACACTTGACTCTGCGTACAAGAAGGATGATTTCTATGGCAAAAATAAGGGCATCAATTATTGAAAAGTTGCGGAATTGGTTTGTTGAGAATGATTGGATTGAAGTCACAGCACCCACTTTAGTCAAAAGTGCAGTGGAAGGTGGTTCAACTCTTTTCCCTGTAAAATATTTTAAAGAAGAGGCATTTTTATCCCAAAGCGCTCAACTTTACTTGGAGGCCCTAATATTCTCACTGGGGCCAGTTTGGACGATAGGTCCATCCTTTAGAGCTGAAAAATCAAGGACGATAAGACATCTTGCAGAATATTTGCATCTGGAGGCAGAGGCCCCTTGGATAACAATGAATGATCTGTTTACAATTCAAGAGAAATTACTAATAAATTCCATTCAAAATGTAACAAAAGAAAGGATTGAAGAACTGAAATTTCTGAATCGAGATATTCTGACTTTGAATCAAATAGAAGAACCGTTTGATAAATTGAGCTACGGTCAAGCAATTGACATACTTTGTTCAAATGATATCAAGATTCAAGATGGAGAAATGACAAGAAAAATTGAGTGGGGTGATGATTTAAATTTAGATTCTGAAAAAATACTTACAAAGGATCGCAGTAATCCTGTTTTCGTATACGGGTATCCACTGAAAGTTAAACCATTCTATGTAAAGGAAGATCCAGAAAGGCAAGGAATAGCTCTAACCGCTGATTTACTCTTGCCCAATGGATTTGGCGAGGTAAGCAGTGGTGGTATGAGGGAGGAAAATATTTCATTATTGAAAACCAGGATTAAAAAAGAAGGTCTAGATATGAATTCTTATTCATGGTACTTGGACCTTAGAAAATATGGGTCCGTGCCGCATGGAGGTTTTGGTTTGGGGATTGAAAGATTGATCAGATGGATAATTAATTTGGAGGACATTAAGGAGTGTGTACTCTTTCCAAGAACGATGGCAAGGCTTAGCCCTTAATATCTTGCTACTGTCCTACGCCGATTTTTATAGAAAAAGTGCAATTTAAGAGTATAGGGCCTCACAATCTATAATGCTAGGCAGAGTTGCATCATCTTTTTATATGTCATTCACTTCCAATTTGTTATGCCAAAGGCATTTGTCCTAATGAATGCTGAATTAGGTAGCGAAGATTCTATAGTAAGCGAGCTGAAGAGTATTGATGGTGTAAAAGAAATCTATCAAGTTTATGGAGTGTACGATATTGTAGCACAAGTTGAATCAGAAACAATGGAAAAAGTGAAAGAGACAATTACGTGGAAACTACGAAAATTAAATGGCGTGAAGTCCACGTTAACAATGATCGTAATGGATTGACAAACAATTCATTACTTTATCACTTTTCTGATGCAATTAAGTTGCACCTTCCTCTAACCAGAACTTTCTTCTCCCACAGCAATGCAGAATTTTATTTACGAGAGAATAATACAATTAATGCTTTTATATTTTTACGTACTGCAATTTAATGTGTTACTAAAATCTAGACATCATCACTAGAGTAACTTAGACTCTAAGACTAACAACATTTAAAAATAAATAATACTAAATTGTAGGGTAATTAGCAACTATAATTCAAATTATTAATCAAAAAACGATACAAAGCATATAACAATTTATTAATATATACTTAATACAAAATAATACCAATATTGACAACTGATGCAAATCATATTAAATTGAAAGAATTTTACAAGAAGTCGAATGTAAAATTAGGCGACTTAGTAATGGTTGAAACCGATAATACTATGAACGTGGGCATTTTGATTCCAAGATACGAATATGCGGACGCTAATCATTTGGTATTAAAATTGAAGAGTGGATACAATATTGGTATCAATTTAGGAAAGATTAAAAGTATAAAGAAAATTAGTGAAAAATTGGATCCAGTTTACAAATTCGATGCATATGCTAAACACAAAGATTATTTTTCTCATGATAATAATGATAAAGATTTTCCACAAATGAAACTGCCACATTTATCGTTACTAAGCACAGGTGGAACCATTTCGAGTAAAATTGATTATAGGACAGGAGGGGTAATGGCAACGCTGACAGCAAAAGAACTTAACGATTCAATACCAGAACTTATGAGGATAGCAAATATTGACACTGATGTAGTTTTGAATGAGTATAGTGAAAATATCAAACCCGAGCATTGGTCATTAATAGCGAAAAAGGTTGCAAATAAAATATTATCAGGAAAATACGATGGGATTATTGTATCACATGGTACAGATACCATGCACTATACTTCTGCAGCACTAAGTTTTGCCCTTCAAAATCTACCAATCCCTGTGGTAATAGTTGGCTCCCAAAGATCTTCAGATAGACCTTCATCTGACGCATCATTAAATCTAATAGGTGCCTGTAATTTTGCCACAAAATCTAAATTCTCTGGAGTTTTTGTTGCTATGCACTATTCAATCTCTGATGATGTTATCGCTTGCCATATTGGTACCAGGGTTAGAAAAAATCACACAAGTAGAAGAGATGCATTTCATTCTATTGACGTGTCACCCTTTTCCCTAATCAAGAAGGATCAAGTAGAGATATCTAAGCAATATGCAGACTTGAAAATTCAAGAAAGGCATAAGAATCTTGAAAGCATGATCGTAAAATCAAACTTTGAAAATAAAGTTTCCTTATTAAAATTTTATCCTGGTTTTGATTGTAGTATGATTGATTATTGCATTAAGCTCGGACATAAAGCAATAATTCTAGAAGGTACTGGTTTGGGTCACATAAACAAGGAATGCTTTTCGCAAATACAAAATGCAGTTACTGAAGGGATATTAATATTTATGACCTCTCAATGCATCTGGGGCAGAACTTCCCTTACAGTCTACGATACTGGAAGAGATCTATTGAAACTTGGTGTGATCCCTCTATCTAATACAACTTCTGAAACTGCGTTAGTCAAAGCGATGTGGTGTCTCGGGAACTTCACAGAAAAAAAAGAAGTCATAAAAACCATGACTAGCAATATTGCGAACGAATTTACAAACCGAATAGTAGTTGACTAATTATGTGACCTTTTCTGATTTCGCTCAAATTCTATTGAATGTAAATTTAGAATTGGCTTATGAGGATCCTTCATAACATATATCAAGAATTAACACTATGATGACAGTACTTTTAGGATCGGGAATGGACAGTTAAGTTAGAAAAATTAATACTAAACATTCATCTTAGTTATTGCATATTGATTTTGTATTCATCAAAAGTATCTTTAGATATAAGCAAAATTTTGCAGGTTAAATTAAGTTTCTATTTCCTAAATCAAAGTGCTCATCCCATAGACTCGTAAAATCAGATATGAGTTGCCTAAATTTAGTCCTCTGATAAATCCAGCCATTCTAACATGGTATAAAATTCAATTTTATTGTACCGTTTCCGCAGGTCCAAGTTCGTAAATCCTATGTCCACTGTACCCGCCTATTGACTTCACAATTCCTTTAGATTCGAGAGATCGTAAAAAAGAATTTGCAACAGAAATCTTTACGGCCATTAGCCTTGCTAATGCTTGAGAAGTGATCGGCTTCATATTTTTCAAAGTCTTTAAACCTTGAGGTTCTTCAATGACTATTAATGATTTTTGTTTTTGCTTAATAGGGCCCTTTTTTTCTCCCTTCTTTGTTTTCTCCTCTGCAGACGGGGTCTCCTTTGATGTCTTTTCACTGCTCCCTAATGATTTTTTCTTGGCTCCTCCCATAGTAACACCACTATCAATCCAGTTTATAATTCTATGGAATAGGTATAATTGGTTTTTCATAATGGAGAATATATTCAAACTAGCGAATCAAATTTTTTCAAAATTTAGTTTGAAATATTTTAAAACACCCTCCAATAACAAATAATGTTGGATTTTTCCATT
>DATBHO010000105.1:0-2552 GCA_036557405.1 Nitrososphaeraceae archaeon | reverse complement strand
ATTTAACTAGTCGAATACATTCATTTATCCTGATCCGTTGACCGCGAAGTATTTCTTCTACTATATCGCTTAAGTCAGACTTTATTATCAAATCTTGCGCTAGTCCGATATTGCTCAATACTGATGATTCCTGAATTGTTTATACTATTTAATCCTTACAAACACCTAACCAAACTACGAGTAACTTATATGTTATATTCATAATGATAGAACATAGTTTGCTAAGTAAAATTCAAGGTGTTACAGATGCGTTAGAAAAAGCCCTCAGCGGAGAAGAGCTATCTTTCCAGGATGGTTTGCAACTGATGAAAGAAGAGAATTTGTTTTCCCTTGGAGTCGCAGCAGATATGATCCGGGAAAAAACTTGCGGAAACATAGTTACTTTTGCATCCTCATATTACTTGAATTATACGAACGTCTGTGCTGCGAGTTGTCCGCTATGCGCTTTCTATAGAAAAGGCGACGAGGAAGACGCATACACCTTAACAATAGAGCAGATTGTCACAAGAGCAGGAATAGCTGTCAAGCAGATGGGAGCCAATGAACTTCACATTGTTGGCGGATTTCATCCGAAGTTGGGTTTAGAGTATTATGAGAGCATGATGAAGGCAATAAAAAGTAACTATCCCGAGGTAACAATCAAGGCGCTAACTCCGGCAGAAATCTTCTTCATTGCAAGACTTACAAAAAATTCGATAAGGGAAGTGCTACTTAGGCTAAAGAATGCAGGATTAGATGCACTACCAGGTGGTGGGGCCGAGATTTTCGGTACTGAATCAAGAGACAAGATTGTGAGGGGAAAATGTTCAGGTGAAGAATGGCTCGATACTGTCCGCCAAGCGCACGAATTGGGATTGACGAGCAACTCAACAATGCTTTTTGGCCACGTAGAAAAATTAGAAGACATTGTCGATCATGTCTTGAAGATAAGAGATCTTCACAAGAAAACAAATGGATTTAATACATTTATACCGCTGAAGTTTAGCCTCGACAATACGGAATTGGAACAAAATGGAACGATAACCATGGAAAGTCCATCAACTTATGATTTGAGAATTATTGCAGTATCAAGGTTGCTCCTCTCAAATGTACTGAATAATATCTCTATATACTGGGTAGCACTAGGAAAAAAACTAGCTCAAGTTGCACTATCTTATGGAGGCAACGATCTTGTAGGTACAGCATTTTCTGAAGAAATCTTTAAAGCGAGCGGTAAAGGCACTGCAACTTCAATAGAAGAACTGATAAACTTGATTAGAGAAGTAAAGAAAGAGCCTGCGCTAAGGGACTCGTATTTTAACATCGTGAAGAGATTTAACTCGTAGACCCTTCATCCAAGACATCAAACAAACAAGCGACAGGCCTATCTTATTGCAGCGATGATATATTGTACTAGTTCAGATAATATTTAATTCCATATACATCATTTCATTGACCTTTATTCTTTGTTTCCTTTTTAGCTGCATTCCAAACCGTAGTAATTGTAGTCTCCATTGGGATTGAAGCAATATTATCTACTGGTCGTAATGATAAGAGGGATTTGTTGGTCTCCTCTAACTGCTTCCGAGTTCTAAGCTTATCCTTATACTTCAAATTTCGTGGCTTTGTTCTCAGTCTATAGCCACAACAAGGACACCATAATCCAACCCAATTGATGAATATCTCACAAATTTGACATCTCCTCTGTCCTAAAGCATAACGGCCAGAGCCAACAGGTTTTTGTGCCTTGTGACGTATACATATGCCTTTACAAGTCATTTTACAATATTATTACACTATACTTAATTTTATACTTTTAGTAAATATATTAGAAAATTTCTAATTAAGTGCAACTCAGATATTTTCTTATTTCAGAACATATGTTAGAATTTTTGGACAGCTTTTCACATTCCAGCACCTTGCTATAAGATTTTGTCTAAAACAGATAATAATATTGTTTTTTTCCTTATTAAGGCCTCTTTTATCTGGACTGCTCAGTACAGTTTTTGCACCAATTTCGTTACCTCTGACTTATATTCATGATGATTTAATTGCTAATCATTCGCGGTATAACCATACTTATTAATTCGTTTGCGGAATATCATATTTTTGAAACTTTGAGCATGTTCGTTAACTTAATTTCCATTCCATATCGATCCTCCTCACTTTTCATGTGTTTATATATTTTGATAAGTTCAGGCCAATGCTTTAATATGCTAAACTTTCCTAAGATTTTCAGCTGTATAAATCTATAAACCGACGTATAAATCCTAAATTTATTTATAACCGCATTTCTGTAAGCCTGCAGATCATCTATGTGTCTAACAAGTAATTCTGCACACCAAGTAGCAGGTATAATACCCTCTCCTAAGAGTGCATAGACAGTACCAATAGATTCACCCACACCAATAGATTTCTTACCATCAGCAAAAGGTTCACAATATGCAGGAGGACTAATTCTTACTGGCCTTCCAACTTTTTTTAGAATCTCACATTCATACCTATTTAAAAAAAATTCAACAAAAGTGTTGTTCTGTTTTCGTTCAAAATCTCCTGCTCCTATGTGAGCATAG
>DATBHO010000104.1:0-37789 GCA_036557405.1 Nitrososphaeraceae archaeon | reverse complement strand
TCACTCCAACCAACAATCAGCAATAGGATCAACCAAAAAATAGGCTATTAGAGCCTTCAATTTTTTTCCCTCAATTACCAATAAAAAAGATCAAAAAAATCATATTAAAAAGTTTGTTCTTTATATAAGTACTATTCTTTTGCTATATTAAAGCTTTATATCATAATGATAAAAATTTTACAAATAGAACGAAGATATCTTGTATTTCCAATCTAGCTTTACTTATCACTTCCTTTGGACAGAGCATAAATCTTGCAAAAGAATCTTGTAAAAAATTGTATTATAAGGTCTAGGACTAGCCAGTGGTGATTGTTGTATACTGATTGCTTACCACTCAAAATAAGTGTCGGAGGAATTTACATTGAGCAGGTATACACAAAAAGGAAATTAATCATTTTTAGTTGCAGTTAAATTGGTAATAGGATTTGTGGTGTTCAAGGTAGGTAACTTGGTTATATTTTTTACAAGTCCAATAGGATTGGGACATGCTACGAGAGATATCGCGATTTGCGAAGAATTAAAGTCCTTGACGAATGAAAACATGCAAGTTATTACTGGTCGTGCAGCATATGACATTTTTTCGAACTACGGATATAACGTTAATGATGCCTATAGCCCTGAAAATTTTGATATAGGCAGATTAATGCAGTTACGTTCTCCTTTGAGATGGCTTTTTAAATATTTCATGTATTATAGAAGATGCAAGTTAATTGCGACTGGTTTTATGAACAAAAATGAAGATAGTCTGATAGTTAGTGACGAAGATTTTGCATCAATTGCCGTAGCGGAAAAAAAGAATCGCAAAAGAGTGCTAATTACTGATTTACTAGAAACCCATTTTGTTAAGGGTGTATTCTCAGCCATTGAAACTAGAATGAACAAATCTATGCAAAATATGCTAAAAAAATGTGATCGTGTTATTATTCCCGATAATGGTAAAGACATAGATAATATCTCTTATGTAGGACCAGTTGTACGAAATTTAAGTACAAATGATAGGACATTGTTACGTAAGAAATTAGAGATTGATAAGAGAACAATCCTGGTTTGTATTGGTGGAACTAATGCCGGGCTGTATTTAATTAAAAGAACATTAAGTGCATATAAGAGTTTAAATATGAAAAAGGATCTGGATCTATTAGTTGCCCTAGGGCCTTCATTATCTAAATTTGAAGATAATCGCATCAATTACAGAAACATTGGTTTTGTATATAACTTGCATGAATATGTGTATGCCTCAGACCTTGTAGTATCATTGGCTGGAAGATCGACCATTGATGAATCACTTGTTTACGGAACTCCGGGAATCTTCATACCTATCAAGGATCATTTCGAACAAGAACAAAATGCAAAGAAATTGGGTTATACATATGAAGATATATCAAGATTGGATACTTTAATAGAAGAAAAAATTGCAACTAGTAGGACTAATAGGTCCGAGGTAAAGAACGGGGCCAAAAATGCTGCAAAAATTATTAGCGAAATGTTATAATAATACAGAACAATATCGATGATATGCTTTCGAAATCTAGTAGCAATCTCATATTCGACGAGCTCAGCAATTCTGTTATGTGAGGCCTTCGGAGGGATTTGAACCCTCCTCGAGCGGTTTCCTCCAACAAAGATTCTATTTTGTTGTCCACAGCCGCCTATACTGACCAGGCTATACTACGAAGGCCAATTAATACTGGTTGTAATTTTTGCATTATATAATTGTTAGATAATTGATTTTTATGCAGTAATGATATCTTTTCGAACAACCTGTATACCTTCATTTTCTAATTTATTGCTCAATGCATTCATACCAATTGAATCGCCAGCCCAGTGCCCTAATATCACCAGATTACCTTGAACATTACTCTCTCTTAATTTGATCAAGTCATTGTAATCAATGTGGAAATAAAGAACCGTGGAAGTACCGTTTTCAAAATAATTCCTAGCTACAAGATATCCACCATTAGTTCCTGCAGCTATTACTGCAACCCACTTACCTATTAATGAATCAGGTTGTCCATAAGCAACTTGAATCTTTGTCTCTGCCTTTCTGAATTCTGGTATTTCTTTCAAGCCGTTGATCATCTCTGATACCAAATTTGGATCTTTCTCATTAATCTTTTGAGAAATTAATCTTTTTGCATATTCATCACACGGTTGATGAATGTTTACTAATGGCATGTCTAATATTTTTGCAGAATCAATAACAGATGAATATATCTGAGTATGATTTCTAATTTCTACTCTCCTCTTTAGATCCATAACAGAAATTCTAGCAGTACTTTCTGAAATTCCATTTTCGATCATGTAGTCAATGTGTCTATCAATAACCTTGTAAAAATTAACGGCAGCTATACCTATTGGATGATGGGTTATCACTGCATCACAACCTAAATTCTTTGCTAGCATTAGATCCGCGGTTGTTACGTCTATCATTAACATTACCTTTTTCAAGTTCTTACCAGGAACATGAATTGCGGTATCAGCAGGTACAGAGTTCCAACCAACCATATCAAGCGCAATTTCTAAAATTCGGTCAGTATCTACCATTTTGGCTTTGCTTCTTTTTAGAATTGTAAGAATATAAAGAAGTTTTGGATTATATCTTGATTTGGAAAACGCATATTGCATCACACGAATAGAATAATGAAATCAAAAAGGCTCTCATGCCACTACACCCATGGTTATAAAAGTTCAAAAAAAGACTATATGTGGAAAGTTAAATTTTAACATTTAAACTTATCAAATGAAGTTCGTAAATGAATGAATGAATCTTAATATTAAATTAAAATAAATAAATTACTTGTACATTTATCCGAGTATTAATTAACTAAAGAAAAAAATATCATAGGTACTGAGTTGACTAATCGGTACCTATTGTGTCCTAAGATTTGATCTCCTCTGTTATTCTAGTCTTAAGTAGGGCAAGGACCGAGTGTATCGAATGGATGGTTCGCTAAATGACTGTCCGCTGCATTTTGAGACAGACTTAATGTTTGCGATTGTGATGGGTTTCCATTAGGTCTGTGACAAATCACGACATCCCCTGGTTCGTTACTCACATTGTTTTCGTCATTCACATTTCCATTTCCGGCACCGAACGCCTGACAATTCAAAGTCTGATCACCAGGGCTGTTATCATTCTTGTCGCTATGATCCTTGTTTTCATTCTCTATTTTACAGTTAACCTTCTGTTCTACATACTCGTTTCTGGAGTCGTTACAGTTGTTGCTGTCGTTGTCTTCACACTTTTTTTGTCAGCAAATACAGGTGTTGCTTGAGAGATCATCGTTGCTGATAGCGCTGTCAACATTGCTGCAGACAGTACTACAAGCATTAACACGTTTTTTGTGTACAACGTTTGTTATCGCAAAATGATACTAAACAATGTATAAGTGGATTGTGAAACAACACGTACGAAAAAAACAAGAGTCTCTAATACTAAGAGAAATCTGAATTTATGAATAGAATATTATTCACTTGATAAAGAATTTTATTTCTCCTTGATATAATACTTTTTAGTTCATTTCTATTCATGTACTTCAACAAAAGTGCAAGATAATGCAAGATAATGATACTTAGTAACTAATCAAAAGAATAGAGCCTAAACAAATGTAGGGAAATAAAACTTTGAATTTCATTTCCCGTTTGGATTAGATTATGCACTTATATCCTCTTCATCTGGTTTACCGGTGAGAATGTGAAGTATCCTTTGCATAGGAATGAATAAACTTCCTTTTACACTATTATCGTTCCCTTTAATCCATTTAATCATGACAAATGTATCTTTTTTATCTATTGTTATCTTATCTTGATTATCTTCAATTTTCCAAAGAGTGATGACCTCATTGTCATCATCTTGACTATCTTGACTCTTATCATATTTTTCAGGTATAATTTCATATACTAGATGAACTCCATTAGGACTCATTGAAACTTCTTTGTCATAAAATTGGGTTATGTATATTTCGAAATCATAATTGCCTAATCCTATCTTAATTTCCTCTATTTCTTCACCATTATAAAATATCTTTGGTACGTTATTCATGCTCATTCATTTCATTAATACAAACTTGATATAAAATCCAATCTAGAATTCTAAATTCACTATCCAATGGGTCTGCTTCAATTATAGAATCTTTTTCGTTTATTTCATCTCCAATTTGATTCTAATTTAGAGATTAAGGCGGTATAAACTATCACATTTGAACAGTCATGCGTATTCTTACTTAAGTCATTTAAAGGATTCTAATTTTAACATTTAAATGTCATTACGCGACTCGTTTTTGTACTATGAGTTGTTCTGATGAATATATTTCACATACAGACACACAAAACCTCATTCAAATCTCACCTCTTACCAAAGCAAAGCTAAAAAAGGCAAAGTATGGTGTTTACAATCATTCCGCAGTAGAACTTTGTCATTGGACAAAAAAATCTTTTTCCAACGAAGGGACCTGTTATAAGCACAAATTCTATGGTATCTCAACTCATAGATGCATGGAAATGACACCAACTGCCATGAACTGTGAAAATAGATGTGTTTACTGTTGGCGCCCTACCGAATTCTATGATACTTTGGAAATGCCCAAAAATCTTGTTGATGAACCAGATATGATAATTAACAATTTGCTGGAGGAGCGTAGAAAACTCATTGTAGGACATTATGGTAACAAAAAAACTGATAAGCTAAAACTTGATGAATCACTTTTCCCCCAGCACTATGCAATATCACTTTCTGGGGAACCTACAATGTATCCGAAACTGCCAAGCCTAATCAAATATCTCAGAACATTAGAGAATACAAAATCAATCTTTTTGGTCACAAATGGACAGGAACCAGAGATGCTTCAAAAATTGATAGACGAAGGAGCCCTACCAACACAGCTGTATCTTTCTACTAACGCCTCAAACAAGAAAATGTATACACTCATCAATAGACCAAGATACAATGATGCATGGAGCAGATGGCAAAAAAGTCTTGAATTATTATCGAGGATGAACACAAGAACAGTGCTGAGGATGACCATGATAAGGAATTTTAATGATTCAACAAATTATTTAGGTGAATTTGCTGACATAATAAGATGGGGAAATCCGCATTTTATAGAAATAAAATCATATATGCATATAGGAATGTCTACACAAAGATTAGAAAGCTCCGATATGCTGGAAATGAATGAAATTAAGAGTTATTCTCATCTACTTTGCGGATCATTAGATTCATTCTCTATTATGGATGAAAGTGAAATATCAAGAATAGTGGTTCTTCAGAACCTTAAGAGGTATACTGAAAGGTGGATCGAAGGATATGAAAAGCCATCCACTTAGTGATTAAGATTTTCGTACTCAAGAATAATTTTCGCAATACCACTCTGCAAAATTGTTCAATGCATGTGTTCTGTGGGATATCCCAATTTTGTTTGTTACGCCCAGCTCGGCGTAGGTTACTGATGAACCCTCCGGAATAAATATTGGATCATACCCCCAGCCACCCTCTGTAATATGGTCGCATATGTTTCCTTTTGTATCACCGCAAAAGGTGATATTGTTATTGCCATCATTATATGCTAAGATAGATCTAAAAAGTGCAGATCTGTTTGTCCTGCCTAAAAGTAGATCTAAGATTCCTTGATTTCCAATGGTTTTAAGAACATACGAAGAATAAGGACCAGGAAATCCTTTAAGTGATTCAATAAAAAGTCCTGTATCTTCCACTATTAATGGTCTCCCTATCTTCTTATATGCTGCTTTTGATTTTTCCAATGCTATTTCTTCGAGCTTATTCGATTGAATTTCAACAATCTCAAACTTTACAAATTCTATGTCGATTTTGAAGGATTTCAGATGAAGATAAATTTCATTAAATTTCCCTTCATTAGTACTTGCAAATATTATTCTTCTCAACTTTAGAAAAAACAAAAGACAAAAATAAAAAACTTAGCGTGGATATACACTGTAAATCTAATTAGAAATTCTAATTATTCCAATTCTTCTATAATTTCTTGAAAAAATTGAGGACAATGTAGACTAAATCGCTAATTCAAACTCTCGCAAATAATTAACTTGCTTTTGTAGAAGTTGTAGAGTTCTATGGCGGTGCCGATGAAGATGGTGCCGAACTTGTACGTAATATTTTCAAAGCCGTGATGTGACCATCTTGCAATCCATCGTAGACCAGTACTCCATATCCTGCCCCTACCAAGAACCCACCGGGTTGATTGGCAATAGGGTTGAAGAAATCAGAGGCTGCAAGTAACTTGCCGGTATCAGCATCTCGCCACTGAATTTGCTCTTTATAGTTTACTCCCTTTGGCCCAAAATCATTAGAATCCAATACTCTAAATTATTTTGGTAAGTCTTTTCACGCTCATCTTGAATTTAGAAAAAATTCAGATTAGGGGTTAAAAAAAATTTGTTAAATATTCATCTGACTAATCGGACTAATTGTTCCTTAAATAGATAACAAATATAAGTTGCAATTAGGTCAAAAATTATTAGTAACTCTACAATTCCTGCAAATGAGACTATAAGGCAACTAAAAAAATTTAGAATACACAAATTATTCATGCAATGGCATATCTTTTCCTCGTTTCTATTACATCTATTCTCTGCAAAATCTTTTCCAATTCCTTTGAGTTTATGGACTTGTACCCATCTAAAAACGCCTCAAAGAATTCCGAATAAGAACGGTGATAAGCGCTTTTCAGAATTTCCTTAAATAACCTTATATCCATTGCCTTGTCCTCTTTTCGTGTCGAATAAAAAGACAGTCCCATATCTATCATGGTGATTTTACTATTAACGATGAAATTCGAAGGTGTAAGGTCACCATGTATTATGTTATACAAATGAAGGGTCGAAACGAACTTTCCGATTTCAAAACAAATAGATGATGTCAAAACTTTGCTCGCTCTCATCCCTGAAATAAATTCCATGACTATCTCAGCACGAAGAGGATCTACAAAGTAAATGTATGGTGTTCTTAAACCATATTCCTTTACCAGGGCAATCATCTTAGATTCACTGATCGTTCTTCGCTTTCTCAAGTAGTCATCAAGCTTTCTCTGTCGATAAATTTTTGGAATTCTTATTTTTGAAATTGCCTTTTTATCATACCACTTTGTCAAGTAAATGTTTGATTCAGCACCCTTATACAAAAGTCTGATGTAATAGTGCAATGATAATATAACCAAACTCTGGAAATAAAAATATGGCACCCCAAATAGACCCAAATCCAGGGGAAAAATTAGTTCTTGAAGAAGATTGCTCTGAAGTAAAACTTGGTAGTGGAATTTTAAGTTTAACCAATCAAAGGATTATTTTTGAAAAAACAGAAGGAAACCTTACCACTCTAAATAAAAAGATGGGAAACGTTCTATTGAATACAACGCTAGATAAAGTAGATAAAGTCAACTCTGAAGGCTTCATACTAACTAAGGTTGTAGTTGAAATAAGTGATTCAAAATATAAATTCAGTGTATTTAGCAGTCAAAATTGGGCAAAAGAAATAGAAAATCAGAAAAGATTATTCAAGAATCAATAGTAAATTATTACATGGGCAAGGATATTGCTCAAGCTACTTACTACTATTCTTTTCTTCTAAAATGCCTTAAAGAAAATTGCATCGTGAATAACGTTGGCATCGGCAACTTTGCCGAGTCTTACCAAATTCAAGCAAGAGTGTGGGGTAAATTTAGTTTCGTCTTTAGCTAATATTGATTTGAAATCCGGGATTCGATCATAATTGATTTGTTTACTTTTGGCTCATATTCATATGCATATACATAGTCTTGTTACCCATACCCATGCCCATATGAGACATCATCTTCATCACATCAGCTCTGGCTGGGATGATACCATATATTGGTGTATCACCAAAGTGATTGTTAGTTTTAGTTGCGTCAAGTGATAATGCAATAACGTGATTGTTCTTTACTTTTATTTCAATTGGTACTTCTTTGACGGGCCCTTCCTTTAGTGTTGTTGTGACCGTTCCCTTATATGATGTCGTGTTACCTTCACTACTAATGTCATTCAGCGAAAAATTAGATATTGTGTGTTTATGCATTGCGGATCCATCTAACATCGCCATATAGAACCACGAATCAAATTTTGCTGGATTTGTCAGATTGAAACTGTCTTTTGTCTTATTTATAATATTTGTGAACCAATGTCCAGATAGAACCCATCCAGGTTTGCCTTGATTGTTATTTTGGATGCTTGAAATACCCCCAAAGACCAAACCTTTGTGATCCTGCCATTTGTTAGGGATAGCTTCACTAATATTCAAAGAAACTGTCGCTACAGTTATGCTTCCCGTCACAACTAACATGGTGGTAAACAGAAAGACAGATTTTAGAGAAGAATGTTTATTCAACATATGGTATACGTAAACTCAACAAATTATTAAAAGCTAACGGATAGTGGTTCTGTTAATTGGATAGGCGATTATAGTAGCTGCTAACAAATCTTGGAAAAAAATCGCGTGAAGTCGATAATAATTGGTAACCGTGATTTTACTCGAAATTTTTATATCAATGGTATTTCTTAAAGTTAGGCTCTCCACGGGACATCCACACTATCGACTCGCCATGATTGATTGACGTATGAATTCGGTATATCTACAAAATTTTTTGCCATCAAATAAGACAGTATACCAGTCCAGGCTATTTGTACTCCATTATCTCCTGCATATGAAATTGGGCATGAACTGAATTTTACTTTGTGTCTTAGGCAGGCCAATTCGAGCATTCGTGAAAGCACTTTGTTTGCAGATACGCCACCAACTATTAATAGTTCCCTCTTTTCAGTAGCAGAGAGAGCTCGCTCGACGGCCTCTGTTATCATGGCAAATCCAGTCTCTTGAATTGAATAACACATATCTTCATTTGAGTATTTAGAAGTTGAAATTAATCTCTTAGCAGCAGATAGTATCCCTGAGAAGGTAACATCATTTCCTTTTATTGTATACGGTAGCGAGATATAATTTTTAAATGATTTATTTGCTAGCCTTTCTATCTCTGACCCACATGGTGAAGCTAGTCCTAGATGTCTGCCAAATTGATCGAGAAGTTGTCCTAACGTGATGTCCAAAGTTTCTCCTATAACACGCCATCTTTTGTTATTAAATATCAGTATCATAGTATGGCCTCCTGAAACTAAAAGGACTAAAGAATCGTTACTCCCAGTTAGACTCATTCCAAGTTCGATATGTCCTAATGCGTGATTTATCGGGATTAGTTTTTTGTCATAGAATGAAGAAATAGATCGGGCAATTACAGCGCCAATCCTTAGACAGGGTCCAAGCCCTGGGCCAGCAGAGTAGGCTACAATATCTAGATCATCATATTTAATGTTAGATAATTCTAACGACTCCTTCAGGACGCCTATTGCTACCGAAGCATGATGACGAGCTGCTTCTCTGGGATGGATCCCTGACCCTGCAGGGGCTTTGAAAGTATCTCTAACGTCAGAAAGGATATTCGGGTATTTCTCATAATTAGAGTACTTTATTACAGAACAAGCAAAAGTGTGGGCCGTACTTTCTATTCCAAGACATAACATCATTTTTACTTCCTGCTTGCTGCGGAGACAATTTTAATTACGTCGTTATTTTTTAACCTATGATCAGCACCCAATCTTCTTTTTGTTCTAACATCAATTGCAAAAAGAAACCCTTTTCCCAATTCATCGTGTATTACGTGTGCCAAGTCCTTTGCAGTTGAATCTTCATTTAGCAAATAAGCTTCTGGAAGAATATTGCCCTTTTTATCGCTTAATTTTGATTCGTCTTCGACAGGATAGACTACTATCTTCTTTAGCAAGTCAAAACAAGCAACATTTAATGTATTTTGAACGCCTGTTGAGCCATGTTTTCTAATAAAATCTGAGACAATTTCAAGTGCATGCTTCTGTTTTTCACTTAATTGCACATTTTCTTTAATTTCGAATGAATTGTCGCCTGGAAGATAATGTATGAACCCATTTTTTACGGCCTTTCGTAATAACATTTCCAGTTCGGACGTACAAGGTATTACATGGCTAAATTTTTCCGTGATTTTATCCAGATAATTTTGGGAAGTAAAAACGTCTGCCTTGTTAGCTGCAATGACTACAGGTTTTACAATTTTTCTTATATTTTGACAAAAATCGAATATTTCTTGTTCTGTCCAAGATCTAATTTTCTTATTCACTAGATTCAATTTGATCAGTACATTATCAATGACAGATTCTGTAACTCCCAACCCCGATAACCTTTTCTTTAATATTTGATTTGTATTTAGACCTGATGAATCAAGACCTCTAATATCGTCCCAGTCTCTTTTAATAATAGAAACAAGCCATAAATCAAATTCTTCTTCAACAAATCTTAGGTCCTGAAGTGGGTCACCCGCACCAGGTGTTAATGGCTTTCCTTCAGAATCAGTTGATCCTGAGATATCAATGACGTGTATGAGAGCATCAGCTTGCCTTGCGTCATCCAGGAATTTGTTTCCCAGTCCTTTTCCCTCGTGGGCTCCTGGGACCAGACCGGCGACATCAATTATTTGGATGGGTATAAATCTTATTCCGTCGACGCAAATAGAATGAACCGGATTATCTTTAACCCCAAACTCTTTACACACACATTTTGTTCTTACGTGGCAAATTCCAAGGTTGGGATTTACTGTTGTGAACGGATAATTTGCAATGTTTACAATGTTATCTGTTGATGCGGAAAAAAAGGTAGACTTGCCCACGTTTGCCTTACCAATTAAGCCTAGGAGCACTTAGTATGTTTATTATAGTTCATAATTTAAATTGTGTTTTCAAAGAATAATTTTTCCCAAGTCAACGAAAACAAAGTAAAAAAATCATTATCACTTCGATTGATATATAACACTTTTGTTTAAAGCTCACCGTTCAAAATTTGATCATTCAAAATCTGATAAATCTTGTTTTCTCATTATTGGACCAATATTCTGAAACACTAAAAGCAATATTTTTCTCAAACATGAGCTCACTAACCTGAGAAATCAATCACAAATGACTAACTTGTCATGTTCTTGCAATCCTAATCTTACTTTATGGCTCTAAAGTTGACAAACGTTTTCCTACTTGAAGAAAATATGAATTTTTATCGTCATATTCTCATGGTAACAAATCCAAGGTCATCTTTAATTCTGCTATTTCTTTTATTATTGCACTCTTGTCCATTTCATCAGCAGTATACTTCAATAGCATTTCACATGCATGCAGCTGCCCTAACATAATATCTTTCCTGTCAAGACATAAGCTGTGGTAGGAATCAACAAATGAATAAACTATCGTTATACCTTTTTCTTTACATCCACAAGCTTTCGCTTCGATATTCAGCGGTGATTCCATATATGCGATATTCAGTATGCAATCAACTCCTAATTTTGTTAGAAATGAGTTCGATACCTCTGTTATCACTATGGTCAAAAATAGACCATTCCTCATCACGTATAGGCATATATTCGATTTTTCCTTTTTTACAAACGGGACATTTTGCATAGTTCATTTCACGCTCAAAATAAGATGCACACCACAAGCAAGAATCGCATATCAGAAAATTCTTACCCTTCGTAAGCTTTGCATAATCGTTGATGCGGCTTGGTCGATTTACTTCAACTGACGGTGATGTATTCTGCTTCTGATTAACCGACACACCTATGTCGCTTTCGTCAACTGACAAAAGCAGGGCATCCGAAGAAGAAATATGATTTTTTATATTACAATCCTCGAAGCCTTCAAACATAACCATACTCAGTGAGATAATACAAGGTTATTGTATATAACACAGCTGAATTAAAAAGTAAAATCTGATACAAATTTTTTTATATGATTCATATGCAATTAGTTGCATGAATATAATTCATGTTTGTGGCTCGACCAGGTGGTTATGTGAGTAAAAGAAAACGCCAAACAGAATCCCTTACCTTAAGGCTAGACAAAGGACTATTAGATAAGCTACGTAAAGAATCCGAACAGAAGTTGGTATCAATAAATAGCCTAACAAATCAAATTATTAGCTCATACATCAAATGGTACTCTCCTGCGCAAAGGGCCGGAATTACATTTATTCCAAAAAGCGTATTAATTCCAATTATTGACAGTCTTGCTGAATATCAGATTGCAAACATTGCAGAGGTGTTTAGGAAAAATGGATATGAAGAAACCCTGCTGATGATGAGTAAAGAATATTCCTTGTCAATAATCCTTGACCTCTTTGACTCATGGCTAAATGTGTCAAACATGCAGTTCGATCGTGTATCTGGCGAAAATTATTTGACATATATAATAAATCATGGAATGGGGAAAAAATGGTCTCTATTCTTGGAGAAGGTGTTTTGGTACATAGTTAAAGACTTGGGGATAACCGGAGCTACATTCGATGTAAGAGATGGTAGTGTAAGCTTCAAGATTAATTTGCAGTAGATAGGCAAGTCGCATTACAACTTAACCTGTGAATGCAATAGTATAGTTTAATTTAAACAAATCATTACATCATGATGCTCGTTTTATTTTGATCGCATAAATGAAATGTTTCAAAGTAAAAGTCATAATTACTAATTTATAGTTTTGAGTTGGATTACGTTTCCAACAGAAATCATATTTGCTTAAACACAAAATTTAATTTCTGTCGGCACGGTAATATTGATACTTGGCTGGCATTTTTGCAATTACAAGTCATACAACAGACAGACAAACTCTAATCTCGTATTTCATTAACTCGTTACAGATGCTTCAACATAGAGGGAAGGCGTATTGGAAGATAATTATGGATGATTTGATTTCTAGTGGTATTGGACCATTCCCTGCTGAAGGATCAATTATAAAGAGCGTGGATAAAAATAGTAACCTTCGATACATGACAGGATTGGGTTATTTATCAAAAAGAACTCCAAGGTTTAAAAGTATGAATAAAATTAATGTGATTCTTGACGGATTTTTTGTAGACATTGAAAAATTACATCTGCATCCCCTTGTAGGGAATGCATCAAGTGCTGATTCTCTCTATAAGATTTATAGCATTTTCAAAAAACTACTTATAGATAAAGAAAATCCTGAAAAAGCTTGCGAGTTTCTGGATAGACATCTAAGAGGTAATCTTACTATGTTGTATGAGGGAAGAACCTATTCATATAGAGATTCTACTGGTTTTAAACCCCTTGTGAGTGGCACGGATAAATACAAGTCGATAAATATAATAGCTTCAGAGAATTCACTTCGCATTCCCTTTCCTGACATGAATTTTCAAGATATAAGGCCAGGACAATTAATCAAAATGGATAATGAAACTGGTCAAGAAAAGATACTATCGCTTCCTACGACCAGGACAATGATTGACCCTTTTGAATTCATACGAGAGTCTCATGTTACTGCAACAATTGATGGAAAAGGAATTTATGAAATTAGAAAAAGGATTGGTAAAGTACAAGCAGAATTTCTTTCAACATATTCTAACATTGACATTGAGGCAGCTTATGCGGAACCTGATTATCCTAGACCAATGACGCTTGGTTTTAGTGCAGAGTATCGGAATCACCTTCCAAAATTTGACTTGGGTGAAGCTATAATCAACGATAGGTATGATGATTCTGATCGCATGATAGATTTTTCTGAAAATATTAGTAAGAATAAAATGATAACTTCTGGAAAATCGCTAAAGTACATTGTAAAACATAAGATTAGTCAGAAGAAGATTGGACTAATTCAAGGAACAATTCAAACGGGAATCACTGCCAAAGAAAGTATTTATTATTTAAGGAGATCTGATGTCAAATCGGTTTCTGTCATTGTTAGCTACGTCCCAACAGTAGATGGACGTCAAGTTGGTCTTTATACCCATAACAGAGAATTGATTGCTCATAAATACATTGGACGAGTACCATCTCTTGAGGAATTAAATACCAAAATTTCTAAGGAATTAGGTGCAGATAAAGTATTTTACAATTCTCCGTCTATTCTTTCCAAAGGTATCGGAATTTCGGAATATAACTTATGGTTTCCTGAATGGGTTCGATTTTTAGAATATGACAAAAGATGACATTTAGACGCGATAGTGAGCTAAGACATTGGAGGAATAATCCAGTTAAGAAAATCACAATATTGAATAAGCTTGTCGTAGACAATATGAATATTAATAACTTTGAAATTAGACAATATACTCATCATTGTTCCCTTCAGAGGGATCATACGATTTATGCTATTTATTTGGAAACTGACAATAATAAAATTGAGACAAAGTATAACCAGGGAATTCAAATGAATAATAATAATAATATTGAAAATATAGCATTGTGTATTACGAATCTGAATGGAGTTTATGCAACGATAAACCGATTACTATTAGAATTGAACAACTGATAACATCTACCCAATTTGGTATTCCCGTAGATTCCCTATCATTCTATGCTCGCCATGATTAAGTCAGATACACTGAATTTTTAGTCAAATATCTAGATAGAATTCAATAAATGTAGTTTATTAAATATAACCATTAAATCTCCTATATAAAAAATCAATTATATTTATTATTTGCTAAAAAGTTAGACTTATTTGAACATATAAATGGAATATATTCAGAAAATTCAATAATTTTGGGTATTATTTGGATCCAATATACGGGCTTAATGAGTCCGTAATGATACAAATTGACGCAAGGAGTTAAATATATTTGACCAGAATAACTATTTGACTTTTACCCTCTCAAGCTAACAATATAGAGGATGAGCTATTTTGCAAAATCAACCCATTTATCTCAAGGCCATTACTCTAAAGGACATTAGCGATGTTGATTTGATTAAAAATGATGCAAAAAAGCACATGATCTTGATAGTACGAATAACACCCATGGCCCAAAAAGATATTGAAGCGTTACGAAAGGCTATAGATGATTTATATAAATTCGTAAAATCGGCCGGAGGAGATATTGCAAGACTAGGGGAAGAACGTGTAGTGATTACCCCGCCAGCTGTAAAGATATGGAAAGGAGTGCATGATCTCAAATAGAATTGAGAATTCACAACACTTTGATTGATTCTTCAACTAGAGGATGAAAACTCTGTATCTTGAATATCTTGTTGATGGAATTGGATAAATTTTGACATTTCTTTCCTTCTCCATGGTTAGTTATTACTTTTTTCAGTTTTGGTTTTAGCCGGTTTATGTATGCTAATAATTGATTGTAATCACTATGGATACTAAACCCTGGTATTATATCAATATTGCATTCAAGATGAAGATTTTCTCCTTCAATAGTAATATTACGTTCTCCCTCTTGGAGTAATCTTCCAGCTGTAGATTGAAATTGCTCGGAGAGGAGAATGACCTTACTCAGAGGATCATTTGCTATTTGAGACAAGTATCTTAATGAGGGACCATCTGTAAGCATAGAAGATGGACACATTATTATTGATCTATCCCACTTAACTGATGGTTCTAATTTGACTAAACTGTCAATAAAAAGGGGATCTTCAGACTGTTCGCTTATTCGTTGTTTCAGGAGTTTTGATAAATATTCTGAATAAACTTCATAAAAGTTAAACATATCCAATATCTTTTCATCGACAAAAATATTGTCAGGATTTATTCTATTGGCACTTCTTAATATTCCCAATGTTACACAAATTTCTTGTGATAGACCTATAACAGGAACGGGAATTAACAATCTTCCACCCTCTTGAATACTTGAATTGATGCTTTTGACTAGAGACTCTTCCGCTACTTCTCTTGTAACAAATTTATCATCCCTATTTCCATTTGTACTTTCTATTACTAGTGTTTCTGCTCTTGGGAAATTCCAAAAAGCATTGTCCACGGTATTTAATCTTCCAAATTTTAGATCACCAGTATACACAATATTGTAATCTCCATTTCCAATATGCAAGTGCGTGGATGCAGATCCAATCATATGTCCAGAATTTGCAAATGTTATTCTGACATCAGGAGAGATGTCTGTTACCGCACCGTAGTTTAGAGGAATTACATGAGTAATTAGACTTTCTATGTCTCTTGTAGAGTATAAAGGTTCTTTACTCCTTGAAACATAATCCTTCAGCATTGATATCATAATTGGAAAGGTAGGTTCGGTACAATATACGGGACCGTCATATCCATATTTACACAAAATTGGAACGGCACCACAGTGGTCAAGATGGGCATGTGAAATAACAACCGAGTCTATTTCATTCATACCAATCCCATAAATATCTAGTCGCGGCAATATGCCAGTGTCTTCATATAAATGACTTTTAATTCCAAAATCTAATAAGATCTTACTTTCGTGAGTAACAATCAACGTTGCACTTCTACCGATTTCTGAAAATCCTCCCAAACACACAATACTTGCTTCTTCAGAACCAGACAACTTTTGTCTAAATATTTTTTCGCCAACACGTTTGTAAAAATACATTCGATCTTCCGATGATCTGTGCAATATTTCGTTTATAGATTTGAAACTCTTCAAATCTTTTGGTGCCCGCCTATATACTAATTTCCACCCTGTTTTTTCAACAAGAGGCATCTCAAGTTGAGTCAATTCCGTCAGACTTCTGAAATCTTTAATAAAAACTGTGGCCTCTCCGAGAGCAGGATCAAAAAGAATTTCAGACACACCATTTGGATAAGAGCAGCTAGAACGAATGATTTGGTTAACTGATTCTTCGGAGCATCTGATTGAAGTATCGGTTCTGATTACAATTCTTTTTTTGATCGAGTTCACCATTTTAGAAATAATCTCTTGATTTTCTAAAAGTATGATAGGCTTTCTTGAATACAGTACGATAAATGGACCTTCATATTCTATTTTAGTTATTTCAGAATCGGACGGAATATTATTTAGAATAGAAGCTACAATATTTTGATTTCGTTCTTCATCCTGTCCTCTATCATACATATCAATATTTCACTAATCTATATTCTCTTCATGTAGAAGTTTGTACATTGCAATACACATAACGAGCTAAATAAAGGTTCTCAAAACTTGGGTAGGAATTATATCAACGTTAGTGCTGCTGATTGTGAACCTAATTAAGGTTCCTTTTAATGGTCTTCCCATTTGATTTACAAACAGATAGAAATAAAATAAGATATAACAACTGTATATCAAGTCTAATTGACATCTGACACCAACCACCTAATGGAATTACCAAGAAAGATATTGATTGGTAACGATGTAATTTATCAACTTGGGACCCTCATAAGAGATCTTAATGATAATGCCACAATAGTTATAATCATCTCAGGAAATACAGTCAAAGCAAGAGTTGGAAAGGAATGTATGGAAGCTCTAGATATCTCTTCTTTGAAGCATAAATGGATTGAGACTCCAAATGCCTCGATGAAAGGTATTAATTCTTCTCAATTAATTATTAAAAAAGAACAACCCGATTTTATTATAGGCTTAGGTGGAGGAAGGTCAGTAGACGTTGCAAAAATGATATCATTTAATCTTAACATTCCGTTCATTAGTGTCCCAACTTCTGCCTCACATGATGGAATTTCGAGCCCTTTTGTTTCTATTAGGGGTAGAGACAAACCATATTCGCTCAAAGCTCATGCCCCTATCGGTGTTATCGCAGATACCAAACTCATTTCAGAGGCTCCTTATAGACTTCAGGCAAGCGGATGTGGCGACCTAATCGGAAAAATGACAGCAGTTAAAGATTGGGAACTAGCAAGGGATAATACTAATGAATACTTCGGAAGTTATGCTGCCAATCTTGCTAATATGAGTGCAAAAATAATTATAGAAAACTCTAACAAACTAGGCGATCGTGCCCACATTAGAACGATTGTTGAGGCGTTAATAAGTGCTGGCGTTGCTTCTTGTATTGCGGGTAGTAGCAGGCCTTGTTCCGGTTCAGAACACTTGTTTAGTCATGCGTTAGAATATGTTTCAAATGGTAAGTGCGGATTGCATGGAGAAAGAGTTGGTATAGGTACAATAATCATGTCAAAAATTCACGGAATGGAATATGATGTCATCATCAAGACTTTAGAAAATATTAAAGCTCCGACTACGGCTAAGGAGATCGATGTGACTGAGAAAGAAATCATAAAATCATTATTAATCGCTCAATCCCTCAGACCAGAAAGATATACTATCCTTAACAAGATTAAGATGGATCAAGATTTAGCCAGATCAATTGCAAAATCAGTTAGCGTAATCTGACCCAACATGAAAAAATACTAGAACTCAGTTCTAAAAGAATTAGGGATCTATTCATTAAAGCGTTCTATTTCTTCTGAGCTTTTGACTCATCCTTTGCTTTTGACTCATCCTTTGCTTTTGACGTCGGTTTAGATTTATTATAAATCTCTAAAAATTTTATGCTTTCGATTGATGGAATGAATTTAAATAAATCACTAGATATTGCCTTTTTAATAACCTGTAGTCCATCAATCAAAAAGGTTTCTTCAGGAAGAGTAATCATAAGTTCAGATTTATTAAAAGATATTGAAATTTTATCACTGTCTACAAAAAGCCTCCTTTTGATAAGAGAAGATGCTTTTTCCTGATCAGTTTTTAAGATTTTTAAGACATTGACATTGTAACTCAGCGTCTTTCCCGCTAACCTATGGTTAAAATCAACTTGAACACGGCCGGACCCAATAAACCTAACAAAACCACGTCTGTCATCGATATCAACCGGATCTCCTGCTCTTATTTCATCAGCCTTATCGCCAAATTTCCTCTGTGGTATCATTCTGACCTTATTTGGATCTCTCAAACCAAATGCCTTATCAGGAATGATATCAACATCCAGTTTATCCCCAATTTTTGCGCTTGACAGTACTTCGTCGAGTCCCTTCAATACCCATCCTTCCCCTATTGAGACTAATCTAGGTTCATATTTTATACCTGGATCATACAGATTAGATTTTTTTGCGCTTTCTTCAATAGTAGTTTCAAAAACTTCATCTGAATCCTTTACTTTAGCAGTATAGTCTATAAGAATAAGCGAACCTTTCTCTATTACCACGAAATTTGCTGTCGATTTACCATAATATTAAGCTTAACAACTTGAATCTATTGGTTCAGAATTTTGTTGGCTACAGACAATCCATCCTTTATTGGTTGCACACCCAATATTGACATCGATGATGAAATGGCAGAAAGAGTTCTCATAACATGGTAACTACTCACTTCCCCCATACTTCCTACTCTAAAAACTTTTCCTTTGAGTTCCCCAAACCCTCCTGCTATTAGAACCTTGAATTTAGTTGATATCAGTTCTCGAAATCGTTTGTCATCAATGCCAGGAAGATAGTTTACCGCTATTACCACATTGCTTCTGGAACTTCCATCGGCAAACGGCGTAAATCCTAAGGCCTCCAGTCCTAAATAGAATGCTTCAGCACACTTTCTATGCCTCTTGATTCTATTTTCAATTCCTTCTTCGATAATGATGTTCAGAGCTTCTTGGTATGCATAAAAAAGACTTATTGCAGGTGTAAACGGAGTTTCAAAACTCTCATTGTAATATTTGAAATATCTTTTAAGATTCAAATATTGACTTGGAGGTGGATTTTCAATCATGTATTTTTTTGCTTCTTTGCTTATAGATATAGGAGCTATTCCGGGAGGAGCTGCTAGTGCTTTTTGAGTTGCAGTGAAACATATATCTACATTCCACTTGTCTACAGGTAGTTCATCACCACCGAGAATTGAGACTGCGTCGACAACAAAGTATGCTCCATGAGCCTTACAAATGTCACCTAGCTTGGATAAATATCTCAAAGTCGTACCTGTAGAAGTCTCATTATAAACCACGTATAGTGCCTTAATATTAGAATTTTTTTCAAATGCCTCTTCCACTTTTTCTATTGGTGGGTTTTGTCCATATGGTGAATTTATCCTAATAGTTTTTCCACCATAATTATCGATGAGATCTGCAAGCCTTGTACTGAACTCTCCATTAACAGGTATAATAACAGAATCATCTTTTTTGATTAGATTTACTACTGAAGCTTCAACGGCGCCAGTACCCGAAGTCGTTAGCACCACAATGTCATTCTCGGTTTCAAATACGGTTTGTGTCTTACTTATGATATCTTTGTATAATTTTCTAAAATCATCGCTCCTGTGGTTTATCATTGGTGTTAGCATTGCATTAATAACCCTATTTGGAACATTAGTTGGACCAGGAAGCATTACAAGATATTCCAATTACATCCATGAAAAGAATATAGCCAATATTTATAATTACGTAAAAATTTGGAAAGAGACATAAATGATTTTAGTTGCATTAATTTATGCTAACAGAACGCGTGAGAAAAATTCTTGATTCTATTGCTGCTGATGGAATTAATGCATTAATGGTTTTCAAACCAGAGAATATTTTCTATTTGACAGGTTTCTGGGGTGAGTCCGTCGCAATATGTTCACGTGACGACACCAAATTGTTTGTTCCCAAGTTAGAAAGTACGAGGGCCTTTAATGAATCAAGAAATTCTGAAATTATTACAACTGAGCGTGGGCCAGGACTAATGAAGTCAATAACACCTTACTTATCAAAACACAGGTTTTATTCTGATTGCAGTGATTATGCAACTATCCGGTCTATTTTACCGTATACGGATACCAGTAAATTTGTCTTAGATGACAGTCCGTTTCGTAGTTCAAGAAGTATCAAGGATGAGTACGAAATTGAAAAAATTAAGGAGGCATCAAACATAATTGACAGACTTTATGAAATATGTAACGAAGAGATAAAGGCAGGCCTTACAGAAAAACAACTTCAATCAGAATTACTCTATCAAGCAATGAACCTTGAAGCAACTTCAACATGTTATCCCTATACGTTAAATCCATTTATTATTGCGGGTGGATCAAATAGTGCTCTACCTCATTGCGAAACGTCAAATAGACAATTTGTAGATGGTGATTTCATAGTCGCGGATTTAACAATAAGGTATAAAGGATACATTTCGGATGCTACTCGTACCTTTGCCCTAAATAGAGTAAGTCCAGAGATGCGCGAAGTCTATGAACTTGTCAAGAAATCTCAACAGCACGGACTAGAACATGTAAAAGAAAGGATCGAATGCGGAGAAGTTGACAAAGCTTGCCGTAATGTGATATCCAATGGAGGATATGGAAACAATTTTATACATTCTACAGGACACGGTGTTGGGTTGGAAGTTCACGAGCAACCTTGGATACGTCAAAATGACCCAAAAAAGTTATTAAAAGGTATGGTTGTCACCATTGAACCAGGCATTTATGTAAATTCTAAGTTTGGTGTTAGGATAGAAGATACTATCGTGGTTAACGATAGTATCAACAACAACGATATTGCTTTGACCAAATTTACCAAAGAGTTACTAATTTTATGACCATAAATATTAATCAATATTTAGCTTTTTGCAAACAAGATTTACTAAATTTCCAGCTATTTCCCTTTTTGATTTAAGCGGAAGATGGATTACATTTTTTTCTTTATCTATTATGTAGACCTCATTAGTATCAGAACCAAAGTCGCATCCGTTCCTTGAAACATCATTGGCTACAATGAGATCACCATTACATTCTTTAAGTTTATCAAAAGCTTTTTTTATCAATAATTTGTCTGAAATACCATATTCAGCTTTAAAGGCGACTAAAAAAACTTTCTTATCAAACTCTTTTATTCTGTCGACAATTTTTGCGGTTGGTATAAGTTTAATAGTCTTAGTTCCATTTCGCGTATCCATTTTGTAAGCTCTCTTCTTGTTAGAATGTGACACGGAAAAATCTGCAACTGCGGCCGCATGAAAAATAACAAGTTGTTTTCCTCCTGCAATCCTTTCTTTTACGACCTTATACATTTCTTCAGTAGTTTTGATTCGTATAATTTTCATACTTGGATCATCAGGAATATTCAAAGAACCGTGACCATAAACTAGAGTTACATTAAACCCTTTATCCAAGCATTGTTGCGCTATATTTAATCCCATTTTTCCTGTACTTAAATTGGTCAAAACCCTAACAGAGTCAATATATTCAACAGTTGAACCTGCTGTTACCAATACATTTTTCCCTGACATATGTCTCTCAATCTTATTTCCAATTTTATTAATTACAAATTGGAGAACGTTTTCTGCTGAAATTACTTTTGCTTTGTCTTCTGCTATCAATGGCTCCAATATCGATATACCTAATGACTTTAATTTTTGGATATTTTCTGCTATTATGACATTGTCATACATAGCCCCATGCATTGCCGGAGCAATTACAATTGGTATTCTTGATCCGAAAGCTACACTCAATATAGTAGTTACTGGATTATCTTCGATTCCATTGACAAATTTTCCCAATGTGTTGGCTGTGCATGGGTATACTACGATAAGATCCGATTTTCCATAATTCGCAAGTGCAATGTGTTCCAAATCTGAAGTTAATTTTGTTATAGTTTTGTTTCCAGTAGCCCAATCCATTATTTCTTTGGTTAGTAACTTAGATTCAGTTGATTTTGACATGACCGGATATACTTCAGCTCCATTGCGCATCAGCAATCTACTAAGATCTATTGCTTTGTATGCAGCCACACTGGCAGTGATGCATAAGACAATTTTCTTTCCTTTCAGAATATTCCCGTCTAATCCTATAATCTCTTTTGAAACATGTCGTTCATTTTGAGAATTCTCATTCGAAATAGTCATTTCTAAACCTAAACCCTCTTTAGCATTTTTTTTAATTGTGCATACTCTTCCTCTGTCATATGATATGTATGTTCTTCTTGTGGGAATTTTCCCGATTTAATTTCATTATCGTATTCTTTTATTGCATCAAATATTTGTTCTGCCATGTTTGCATATCTTTTGACAAATTTGGGCTCCATATCATTGTATAGTCCCAACATATCATGAATCACCAATACTTGTCCGTCTACATAAGGACCACACCCTATTCCAATTATTGGCACTTTGACAATTTGAGTTATTATTGATGAGACTTCGCTGGTAACTTTTTCAAGTACAATGCTAAAAACTCCCGCTTCTTCCAGAGCTCTCGCCTCTCTAATCAACATAACTGCATCTTCCGCTGTTTTGCCTTGCAAGCCATATCCTTGATGCAAGGGAGTAGTCTGAGGCTTTAGTCCAATGTGTCCCATTACAGGAACACCAAGGCCTGTCAAATTTTTGATAATATCAACGATTTCCCATCCGCCTTCTAATTTAACTGCATCACAGCCACATCTCAAGAATTTAAATGCGTTTCTAACTGAATTTGATATTCCAGTTTGATAAGATCCAAATGGCATATCAGCAACTATTAACGGTCTTGTAATCGCATTTGCTACCCCCCTACAAAATGTTAACATTTCTTCCATTCCTATTTTCCTAGTCGAATCATACCCCATCATGACAGTAGCTGCACTATCACCTATCAAAACTATATCTAGTTCAGTCTCATTGCAAATACGAGATATAGAATAATCGTAAGCTGTTAACATTGCTATCTTTTCCTTGTTTTTTTTCATATCCAAAATTTGAGAAATTGTAATTTTTGATTTTTTTTGCTTTTTCATTTTAAATTCCCTTTTTCATAATTAGCAATGATTTGCTCATATTTCCTTTGTTATCAAAATTCCTAACTTGTTTCAATAGATAGGGCTTATCCTTTTTATTTAGTTGTTCTGAAATTTTTATCATATTTGGTATTGCGCGCACAATATTATCAATAATAGTAACATTAGATGCTATTGCTGTTCTAGATAAAGGATTGAGATCGACAGAAATTACTTTCTTGCCCATCCGTACTAAACTTTCTGTTCTATCTCCGTCCTCAAGTGCAAGAAAAATAGTATCAGAAATCATTATTCCACCTTTATCGACATATTTCCGATCGCTTGCTATATCCTCAATAATGGCTTTTGAATTGTCATCTAGTCCCAATATTTCAAATGTATTTTCCTTTCTTAATATCCTTGCGATTGCACTAGATCTGGCTCTACTCTTGTGAAAAAGATTTACCTCAATTCGTGAATTAGTAACCTTGGCCAATGTAACAAGATCTTTTGCACATAAAGCAGTAGCGTTACCATTTATAGAAATCATTGACTTATTTGATAGCAATAGTAAGCAAACTGCAACTTTTTCAGCCTCATACGCATACTTTGTTGTCTTTTCGCCCAGCAGATAATCAAATGCCTCACCCCTACCATGTGCAATCAGTCCCTGTGGAACAACAATTCCATTCCTAAAGCCATTAACCAATTTTTCTCGTATGATGAGTGAACTTGCCCTTGGATGAGCTCGAGAAATCTTATGTATCATGTTTTTTTATTTTTCTGGCACCTTCATTTTCGATATCAGAAATAAATAATCTTGCGGGGAAATTTTTCGAAATCTTTTTTATTATTTCTAATTCATTCTCTTTTACGATTGTGAAAACAGTTTGTCCAAATAAAGCCGCACTACAATTAAAACCATTTTGCATCAAAGAATCCATCAGATCATTACAATTCTTATTTACGAATAGTAGAGATTGTGAAAACCTGTAAGATAAATTCAGGAATTCTAAAGTACTTTTAGTTTCTAGGACTTTCATCATCATATTATTGCATTCATGATTTGAAATATTTCTAATACTTTCAATAAAATACTTGGTAAACATAGGGGAAAAACAGAAAATTGCAACTTTGCAATTATTGATTTTTATTACCTCTGTTCTTCCGATACCAGGAGCGCCACCCTTTATTCTAACACATAATCCGCCGGAAAACTCGGAAAGTACAGTACCAAGACCTGTTTTACATTCTATCTCGGCTCTATGAGCTATCTGAGCAGATTCCGTATCGGAAAGTCCCAATGAAAGAGCATCATTTAGTGCAAAAGCCAGACTCAATGCTGCGGAGCCACTCGTACCAATTCCGTATCCAATTGGTACCTGAACTTCATGACTCACATTAAGATAGTAATTTTTTTCCGCTCTTTTTAGAAATTCATCTGTTACAAATTTTGAAACTATCGCATCTTTTGTAACAACACCATTGATGCGAATTATGAAATTACTCCTTTCACTATCGTAAACCTCTACTGTGCTTTTGACACCCTTGCGGATGGAAACCCCTGCCCCAAGAGAGCCGCGATTAAGGGTTGAATCATCCTTAACCTCACTATAGAAACCGGTAATGTGGCTTGGACTATATGCCTTTGCAATAGAAATAGGAGGAGTTATTTCTAAAGTCATTTAATATCATAATATAATATTTCGAAAAATATAAGAATAATGTTTAATTAATTTATATGTATTTAAATGTGGTATGCTTCAGAATGAACGACGGTTACAGAAAATTGGAAGCAGTGTTTTAATGTCCTTACCAGCTGAATGGATAAGAACTCTAGGTCTTAAAAAGGGTGATATTTTATCAATTGAAAATAATGAGGATAATTCGATTACAATATTTCCAGCCAGTATTAGAAATATTCAGAGCAAAGAAATAGCAATTCATCTCATTGATCTTTCCCATGACAAACTGATAAATCAGATTTACGGAGCATATCTCCTAGGATATGATACTATAAAGGTTGTGGGCAAAACTCAAATCGATTTTGAAAATCGTGAAATTATTAAAAAAGCAATGAGAAACTTGGTTGGTCTTGAAATTGTTGATGAAGATGGTCTTAACATGACTATTCAATTTCTTCTTGATGCACGCTCTTTGAATATTTCAAAATTACTGAAACAAATGAGCTCTATTGTAAATGGTACACATAGGGATATAGTCAATGCTATGAAAACAGGAGAAACCAATATTGATATTCTAGTGAGGGGAAGAGATGATGAGGTAAACAGGCAATACTTCTTAATTGTACGATTAATAAGAACTGCAATGATAGATCGTAGATTAGCTTCTAGCCTGGATCTTAGCAATATCGATATACTGGATTATAGAATAGCTGCAAACCATTTAGAGAATGCTGGAGATCTTATTTCTAAATTATCCTCTCAGCTTTCGGGTTCTTTTGATGAAATAAAATATGAAAAAATTATTGAGGCAAATAACTTGGTTTTACAAATGCAAGAAAAATCGATATCTGGGTTTATCACTAAGGATACTGAGAAGTCGTCTCAAGTAGTAACTCTTTTCAATAAATTCAACGCAATATCAAACTTCATTAAGAATGATTATATCAAACTTGAAGGGAATTATGAGTCTGTATTAAAGATAATAAATATAGTATACACCATGGATGAAATAGCTAAGTGTTGGGTGGATATTGCAGATTTGATAAAGCCAACCTATTCGATTAGATAGAAAAGATCTGGGAGAAGTTAGTTTGTGATATGAATGAAAGTTCTAACCTTCTAGCTTTTTAATTACGTCATCAAAATACCTTAACGGTACTATTTTTACTGTATTAAATGAAGAAATTCCCACCGCAATACTTAGTTGCTCTATATCATGTGCATTTTCTGCATCCAAAATGATAATCCATTCATGTTCGAGAACTGACATGTAAAATGCAACAACCCTTTTTACATTGAATCTTGAAATATTTGTTTCAATTTTGTTCTTCATTTCTATAAAGATTTTCTTACTCTGTTCATTATTTAGTGGACAAGATTCTGGACTGTGTACTGCGAATACTCCAAACAATGAAGTTTTATTCGATTCCATCTGTTCTGCTATCTATTCTGCACACATAAATGAGTTATCAATGCTGAATAATTAGGTTAAATATTCACTGGGTTGTCCTAAAAAATGTGTTTATCATGATTTTATCTTATTTAATCATGCCTTCATATCCGGACAAAATATCCATATCAGGGGATTTAGTTGTAACATTTCGACTTGTCAGTATGACACCGATTGTTAAGTGTTGGGTAACTCTTGGAGAAATATTTGGTACTCTCTGGCATTGGTTTAAACCCCATAATTTAGAAAAGATTACTGCGTACTAAAATTGCCTTCTATTATTAATTCTTCGATTATTACAATAATAACACCCACACAAATCCAGAGACCCCAAAAAAAATCATTAGATATTAAATAGACAAATTATGGCTTGCGTTGAAATGCCCAATTTTAATTTGAAGTTGTATAGCTCCTTGGTATAGAATTATATTCTGAAATAGTAAAGATATTTAATATTGTACAATCCGATAATGAAAGCTGGTTTGGAATTTCCGATAATAGAATATTTATATGCATTGAAATACTAACAGTTTCATACCAAGAAAAACAGTTTACGGCAGATGTCCAAAATGTAGGACAAAGAGTCAACTTGAGGTACTATCAAGTAATCCTGGAAATGAGAAATTTAAGTGCAATATGTGTTATAACAAATTTACAATGGATGAACTTTAAGTTCCGGTTATTAATCAATATGAATCCCAGATTTACATTTATTAAATCTGCATTTTACAAATTGAAATTATTCGAGTATATCAACAACATGAAATAGTACACATTTAAGATTGAAATAGTCGAACGACTCAATTAAGCTAAATTTGGATAATCTACATGAATCACAACCTGACAGAAACAAGAATGCCATTTCCAATAATAACCAGGATCATACTAGTGAATTTTTCGATATGAGGCTTAGACATGAATCCTCTTTTAGATATCCCGTAAAGATCGGTGATGAGTACGATGTAAATATTCTAGATATGAGTAGGAATGGTGATTCCGGTGTTACACGAATAAGAGGGCTGATTACTTTTGTTGGAGGAACCAAACCAGATGATAGAGTAAGAATTAAAATTACAAAGATTGGAAAAGGCTATGCTAGAGGTCAACTGATTGCATATTTAGATTCAAAAAAAATAGACCATTCATAATGGAACTAGCAATTCGGAGACGTGTTGGATGTGAATTAATTAGTTAGTTGAAAATCATTGGGTCGGATTTTATGATCATAAATTCTATATTAATTTTCTTTCCTATTTGTTTGATATTTTATCAAGTTCAAATTGATCAATGTTCTTGATTAGAGAATCTAGATAACACTATGATTTGAGCTTGAATAACACGGTTATAATTTTAATATAATACAAGCGTCGCACAGAATTTTCATATGGTTTAGATAATATTTCAATATAATAATAAGTAACGAGAAATACGTAAACAGCTATGATATGAATACTTATTAGTATACAATAGTACTTTATTTTTGAAAAATTACAAAAGGTTGGTTTATCTATGATGAATTTGTACAATACATAATGAACAAGATAAAATCAACAAAAACATTTCTAGTGTTGGGAACAATTGTTACATTTGCGATGATTGGTCTTATTAGCAGTAATCCATATGTGTATGCCAAGGGATATGGAAACAACGATGATCACATCAGCTGGAATAAATTCAAAAATTCTAATACCTATGATGACGCGAGCAAAAAGACGCAAAAATGTTTTGAAAGGGCACACGATAGGGGAGATAATCTTGCCGGATATGAAGTGGAGAAATGTGAAGACAAACCTGGCTCCTATTGATTAAGAAGTATTAAAGCCAGAAGTTGATTCATTCAACACATTTTTTTTCTTTTTATGTAGAAATTCTTCGTTTTATTAATTATAGCTGCTTCATAACTCCACGCGAGAAGCTCTCCCAGGTTTAAGAACGAACAAGATTAAACTAGCAATATCACTATATTCAGAATATTTGGGAATCATGAATAATGCCTTTGCAGGATCTGTAACTCGTGACGACTACAGTTCATAGTTATTCTAGGTGTACATTACCAAATAAAGGATATCTAATAGTCATGTAGCACGATATATTGGATGCTCTAATATCACATGAAAATAAATATGGCAAGTGAAAAATCTTGTTAATGGCGATAGTACTTTGGCGTGAATCTTGGATAAAGCCTCTTTCAGTCTACGACATTGAAACTGAAACTTGCAAATATTGTAAGAGAAAATTACATGATCAGGACTTTGTTACATCCTGTGAATTTTGCGATATTGGAATAATGCACGATACTTGCGCCAATAATCATATCATAAGTAAACACGAAGTAGAAGTGAAACGGAAAATAGAATTACATAGGGACAAACGATTACATGATTATCAATAATTGACTATTTATTTAACGAAAATAAAATAATTCCTTCCCAAATCTTTTGTCAAAGGATGAGTTAAGTGAAAATAATGGACCTAGGAAGATTATTTGGGTTGAAACTATACCCTCAGTGTTATCAACTATTATTTCATAAATTGTGACAAACCCTCGTAGAGTTTATTCATTCATCCCACTTTTCATTTCCATAAGTTTTTGAACTCTCTTTTCAACTGGAGGATGAGTAGAGAATAGGTTGGCAATAGAGCTTCCAGTAAGAGCTGGAATAATAAAAAATGCATTCAATTGCTGAACCTTTTCTAATTCTTTTGGTGGAACACTTCCAATTTTACCGCTAATCTTGAGAAGAGCGCTGGCTAATTTATCTGGCTTTCCCGTCATAATTGCTCCACCCCTATCCGCAGAATATTCTCTATACCTTGAGATTGCTCTAATAATTAAGAAGCTTACTAACCAAGTTAATACTGCAACCAACATCACAATAGCAGTAGTTCCAATAGCGTTTCGATCTCTTGTCTGCAATCCACCGAAAAATCCAAATTGAGCTAGATACCAGGCAACAGTAGAAAATACACTGGCTAATGTTAAAACTAGAACATCCCTGCTTCTGACATGGGTCAGTTCGTGACCTATTACCGCTTCAAGCTCATCATCTTCCAAGAGATCCATAATTCCTGTAGTTACTGCAACGAGGGAGCTCTTGGGACTTTTGCCTGTAGCAAAGGCATTTGGTACCTGCGAATTCACCAGTGCAACTTTAGGCTTGGGAAGTCCATTATTAGCTGATAGTCTTCCCACAATTTCGTGTAGCCTAGGATATTCTTCTTCTGATACGATCTTGGCACCAGAACTCCATAGCACTATCTTGTCAGAGAAATACCATTGTGCCAGGATCATTGCTGATGCGATTATGGCGAGTGGGATATATCCCACTCCTAGATAGTGAAGTATACTTAAGAATATGAGATATAGTACTCCTAAAAGGACGAAACTCAAGATCATTCTGGCACGAAGACCAGTATCTCCTCTCCAATCTATAGCCATGAATTATATACTGATTATATAGTGTATTTCCTTAATTAATCTAATGAGTTGAAAAATGTTTAATCAATTCAATAACATGTTAAGTGACACAAAATTACAGGCCATGATTTATAGGTAGATATGACAATATTAAAGCTAGCAATAGTGTCGACCATTACAGTTGAGGAGCAAATTAGCAATAATAACAAGCTATCATATTTGAAGGACTTTAACGAAATGTTTGAGTTTGTAAAGTCTTCTGTTAATTCAGTATATGAAATGAAACGAGCTGGTTTGAGCCTGATGCTACATGGAATGCCTACAAGAGTAGGAGCTTATCATGTATTGGGTTCAAATGTTATTGCTGTGAATAAGTTCGTATTAGATATGGTAAAGAAATATTCTACTTCCAATGCCGAATACAATGCGTACTTATTTACGGTACTTTTACATGAATATCTCCATAGTTTTGGAATTTTGGATGAAAATAGAGTAAGATACATGACTGTAGAACTTTGCAAAAAATTCTTTGGTGAAAATCGTACGGTAACAATTATCGCTGAGGATCCTCTGAAAATTTTTCCAAAGTTAGGATTAATTAATTATGATAAATTTGAGAACAAATATGAATTAATTAAAAACTTTGATAATTCTAATCAGACCTATATTCAGTAGGGCAAGATCTTTGAATATATAATATTGAGCTGACGTCAAGCCATAACTTTAGGATCTAGAAAAATCACAATCACATTACTAAAAGAAATAAAGAAAAAATTACATTAATTTGAGACCGTCATTGGCTCTAATTCAAGTTCAATTTCTTCATCTTCCTCACGTAATGTATTTCTACTTTTTTGTTTTACCTTCTCTGGAAGTTCAAAATCGTAGCACATTTTGATCTGAATTTATTATCGTATTTGTACTATAAAGGATTTTTGAATGTCCAGAGAATTTTACCACGGTATATTCCGGGTTCTATAGAGCAGTATTTCTTCAGCTGGCACTTTTAAAATCAAATAAAACTTTTTTTAGAGAATACAGATGAGATTCTGACAATCTACTAATACTCCAATCGTAAATAAATGAATAATGTGCAAAACTGCAGTTATCTTAGGTAAGGAACTTTCGAACTATTCCTTCGGTGAGAAACATCCGTTGAATTCTGGTAGACTTGATGCTTTTTGGTCAAAGATTGGTCAATCTGAGACTATTGATTCAGGTAATTTAAAACTACTTCCCCCCGCTTTGGCAGATGAAACAACAATCTCTACTTTTCATGACAAAAAATATATCAGTTTTGTAAAAGATTCTTCGATAACTGGATTGGGATATCTTGATTCAGGGGATACACCTTCATTTAAAGGCGTATTTGAGGCTTCACTTTATGTGGTAGGTTCTACACTATTGGCTATTGACACTGTGATTAATAATACAAATGGAATTGTTCATGCATTTAATCCCATTGGAGGTCTGCATCACGCTAGAAGGAATGCAGCGGGCGGCTTTTGCGTATTTAATGATATAGGGAATGCAATAATTTATGGCAGGAAGAAATACAATTTAAAGAAAATATTGTATGTTGATATCGATGCTCACCATGGAGATGGTGTATACTATGAATTTGAGCAAGATCCTGACCTAATCATAGCTGATATTCATGAGGACGGTTCATTCTTATATCCTGGAACTGGTCTTGAATCAGAAAACGGATTAGGAGCTGGAAAAGGCACTAAGCTTAATTTGCCTCTACAACCTGGTGCGACCGATCGTGATTTTATTTCAGCTTTTATGAAAATTGAAAATTTTATAAATTCAATGGATTTTGAGTTGATTATATTCCAATGCGGAGCAGACGGGTTATCGGGAGACCCATTAACACATTTAAGATATACTGAAAAATCGCATGAATATGCTGCGAAGGTACTCCATAGGGTTGCTCACAATAAGTCTCATGGAAGAATTATTGGATTGGGCGGAGGCGGATATAATAAACAAAACTTGGCGATAGCGTGGAATAAGGTCGTGGAAGTTTTTGCTACAGATCATTCAATCATGAAGAGCTAGACCGATGTTTGGGTACATTATTCTATTAGCTTGGATTACTACACCAAGATATTTGAGATTTTTATTAACTTTAATCAGCCATTGCCTTGGGAGTCATACATACCTAATGGTAATTCAGACTTCCGTATCCTTAGTATTATTAGAGTATGACTTCAATTTAGGCTAAAAATTTCTTGTCTATTGGTAGATTTTTTAGATTTTGTCAATTAATTTGAGTACTCGTAAGAAACATTTTTTATTTACGAAAATAAATTGCTATTGGGTTGGTAGATAGCAATGTTCAAATTAACTAGATATATGATTGTGTTAACCCTAACTTTTTCTATATTTGTTTTTTATCCAATAACAAGCAACACACATTCATTATTTGCACAAGGTAAACAGGGAATAATTATATCTCTTGCTAATTCAAGCTATTCGCCTCTAACAAATACCGATGCAAATCAACTTAAAGTAAACGTAAAGTATACGATTCAAGATGCTTTATTGAAAAATCAAAAAATAAATGCAGTAATGTACGTTTTTGCTCCAAATGGTACACTGCTAAAGATCTCATCATTCCCAAGTGGATTTATTGCTATGGGTAATGGTGGTGTAGAAGTGCTAAAGAGCACATTTAACGACAAGTTACTAAAAAGTGTAGTGGCAAATGTTACATTCACAGATTTATCAAAGTCAAAATCATTATCAAATATCCTTACTGTCAAACTTCCACTTAAAGAGACACCAACTGTAGGTTCACTTTTGGGAAACAAACCTAACTTCAAAAAATAGATGCTACATTATTACTGTTGTCAACATTCGTTGTCAAATGCTTTTCTGCAGAATAGATGATACAATTCCGAATATGCAAAAATCGGATTCTGTAGCAGTTCTTACAAAAGAATTTTCTAGATCAAAAATAGGCTTGAATATATTCACCAAATAAATCCGTTTGTACAAAATACCTTATTGAAAACTACCATTTAGTCTAAAATAATCTTGTGCCAACTTTGTAAATTGAGATCGAATATAGATCTATTAATATACTTAAATACTATTTCTCTATAATAATTTTAATGTTATCAGTATCTTGTAGAGAAGTTGGAGTCGACTGCGATTATGTAGGAAAGGGTGAAACAGAGAAGGAATTAATGGATAATTTAGTAGAGCATGCGATAAAAGATCACGGATATACACGTGAAGACGTGCTCAAACCTGAGATGCAGGATAAAATTAAGGCCCATATCCACAAATCATAATATTATATAGTTCGTCACTACATATTCGTATCATTCCTATTTTATTGTCATTGTTACTCGAAAGGGGGATCAATAAATTATCTAACGCGTCAATTATTAATTAATTCAAATTTTAATCTAATTTAATTAATAAGTTACCAAGTATGGTATGGCCATTCAATCAAACTGTAATACTGAATGTTTAATTTCTTACCTTAGGATCTTTGTATAAAATAATAATGCTCAAGGCAATGAAAACAACTTGAAATACTTCTATTACAAGTGCGGTTTCGCCGATCGAACCTCCTCTACCATTAATTGGATTGCCTGAAAATCTTGTAATTGCCCAAATTAAGATGAAGGCCATGGTTCCTACAATACCGACATAGTACCAAACCTTATTCCAACCTTTTATTGTAGGAAGAACCCAGAAAACTTGAGCTAATCCTCCGATCAAGAATAATATACCCGTATTCAGGTTTCTTTCAATTGAGTTAGCCACTAACGAAAGGTGCAACATTCCGGCTATAAGAGTACTTCCAGCTGCGGCAAATCTTAATAAAGTAAAATTTACTTTCACTTATGTTTCGTATTGCACTTGTTTATCGTGTTATAAAAAATAATCGATTAACAATCCTTAATTTAATATACAGTAAATCTAAATCTTTGAGTATGAAGATAGCTTTAATTATTTTCGTGTTACCTGCTATAATAACTAAGTTTTAAGAAGTGCCTTTTGCTCAACGAGAAAGGTTTTTGATAACGACTATTCTAAAGGTGGCCTTAGATTTGATATCTCATTTCAAATTATTTTCATTTTGATGCAGACTATATCTCTGTTATTGAGTTCTTACAATCTGATTAGATTATTCCAACTATGTTTAGATTAACTTTGTTGATGAGATGTAATCTGCTTGCATAAAAAATATAAACAATAAATATCTAAATTATGTGTGAATAAAGTATATACTAAATTTTTTTTCCTCATCATTCTGATTGGTGTGGGTATAATATCGAGTAGTTTTATGAATTTGGTAGGGGGTCAGTTATCCAGTACAGTAACGAATTTAACGTCTCTTAGTAAGTTAGACAATTCTAACTCTGGTGTTAATTTAGAAAATAGGACAGTAAATTATTTTAATCAGGCCAATGGATATCTAGTTTATCCTGTAACGATAAACGAGAATAAGAGCAGCAATAATAAAAATGACATACTACCGGCAGTTCTAATGATCCATGAAAATAAGGGACTAAATGACAACATTAAGAAGATGGCTAATCTTTTAGCTAGAAATGGCTATGTGGTACTAGCTGTTGATTTGTTTAAAGGAGAAGTTACCACTGATAGGAATCGCTCATCAGAGCTAAGCCAGTACGTCAGAGACAATCAGGATATTGCAACAGCTAACCTCAAATCAGCCGTAAAATACCTTTCTTCACTTCCAAATGTTAATCCCGAGAAGATAGTATCATTAGGCTGGTGTTTCGGGGGCGGACAATCCTTGCAGCTTGCTCTTAACAGTCATGATCATCCACTAGCAGCTACTATCATATATTATGGTCGTCTTCTAACAGATAAAACAACACTTGCAAACATAAAGTGGCCTGTACTTGGCATATTTGGAGATCAAGATAACTCTATACCGGTTGACACTGTAAAAGCATTCGAATTGGCATTAAATTCTATTGGCATACCAAATGAGATATACATCTACAAAGGCGTTGGTCATGCATTTGCAAATCCATCTGGCGAGAATTATGCACCGAAGGAAACTCAAGATGCTTGGCAAAAGACGTTGTCATTTCTTGAAAAACATGTGGGTTCGTGATCTTCGATCTATAATTTAGAGTAACAACTATACAAAGACCGGCCTAATCTTGTCAATGCGATTAGTTAGTTCTGTGCTCTGATTTGTGTACCGGTGAAATCTAAAATTGGCAACTTTTTTAGATTTTGTTTGCTCTAAATATAGACGACATTTTAATAATGGCAGCATTTTTGTTATAAAATCGTAGAATTGAGTTGACTTCGTAGTATTTATAATTGCCAATACCATAAAATAATAATGCAAAAAAAGAGTATTGTATCTACAAGGCAAGATTCTTATGAAAAATATAAAGATAAATTCACTGGCAATTTCATAATAAAGGATCTATTAGACATAAATGATTCAAAGGAACAAGAGATGTATTATGTGACTTTTAAAGATGGTTGTAGGACCAGACCTCATTTGCATGCTTCAGAACAGATATTAATCGCCACCGAAGGAAGGGGTATTGTGGTATTCCCGAAAAGAATCTCGATTGAGCCGGACGATATTACTAAAACGGAGATAGAAATTGAGAAAACTGTCATTTTGGAAAAAGGTGATATTATTTGCGTACCCGCATTTATGTTGCACTGGCATGGATGCGTAGATAGTAACGAAGATTTCAGCCATATTGCCATACGAAAGAGAACTGATTTAGAAAATATTTGGTTTTAATAGATTTTTTTCAGATGTAGAAAACTTGGCTTGATTTGTAGTTCAGATCATAATCTTATAGGGAGCTTAACAATTAAAGTTAGCATCTCTAGTAGAAACAGTTATTATTTGATTAATTATTTCGATTTGCATGAATGCGATACGATTTGCAGCTCAAATAATCGTCATATTTGTATTCACTATACTTGCTATGGGATCATTCATATCATTGAATACCTCTGCAGTCACCAAAACTAACGCTACTTTATCTGGAGAAAGGTATGTTGGACAGAAAACAGAGATGTCTTATCCAGCCTCTTCTACAGTCACACCCCATGGTAAACTACCCCATCAGATTGTATTCGCCCTGCCCTTGAGAAACGATAGCAAGGTCTGGACCGGTACGGTTACATTCACGGCAGGCAAGCCTATAGAGATAGAGGTCTTGCATAGTTACAAACCACAATCGGCGATAGACGCTGAACATGGAGAGCCATATCATCCCACCTTGCCTAACAACAGGACCGTTGCAATCTCTACAATGACAATGTTTACAGATACCCCAGTCAAGGTCACGGATACACCAATAAGTACTGGCTCATTACAATTTACCGGAAGCGCCTTGGTTTTTCATAAAACTAGCGGAGAACCCTTTACTGTTACTTACACAGTAGATGCTATTGCAACGACACCAAATCATTAAATTTCAAGTATCGTAATTGATCGTCACGTAATGTTCGAATACTAGCTCCAACTCTTGTTTGACTTTCTTCTGAGTTTGTTAAAGTAAATGCTCTTTTTTTATTTATTCAAGATGCTGCTTTAGAATTATACCGTGAAACTAATTTTTCAATCATCTTCATTTAAAATCGACATTAGATGAAGAAACAAGTCATATTGATAGGACAAACTTTGGTCCATCTTGTAAATAATGGATAATTTTATTTAATATGTTCTTGAATAAGATTACCAAGTAATGATAAGGAATAATGATTATTTGTTTATGGCTGATGCTATGCTTGGTAAAATTGCCAGGAAATTAAGAATGTTTGGATTTGATACGATTTATGATCCGAATATCGATGACATGGATATCTTAGCTTCACCGAAGTATAAAGGAAGAATAGTCTTAACAAGCGATAGGATGCTATTTAATAGATGTAGAAAAAAAGGAATTGATACAATTTTAACTGCCAAAGAGACAGAAATAGATAATCTGGTTACTATTTTCAGCTACCTAAATATTAAATCCATAAAATCTCAGAATGTACCATATTTATGTACTTGTTGCAATGGGTTGTTAGATACAATTAATGATAAAAATTCGATTGAAGATCATATTCCAGCGCGATTATTACAATCTGAAAAAATATTCTATTTGTGCACCAGTTGTAAGAAGATTTATTGGAGAGGTACTCATGTGGAAAATATTTCTTGTTTGATTAATGAGATAAACATTAAATTGAAATCTCTAAATTGATTTGCATAAATATGAGGTTGATGATTCAGTGTCAGAGAACTATGAAGTGTCCATGTTGTGGCGAGATATTGATTTGTGAAAAGGAAACTGAAAAAATTAAATCATATAGATGTTTGTCATGTGGATTGAAAAATACTGAACTGAAGAAAATAATTGATAGGAAATGACACCCTAGTACAATAATCATGTTTCGACCCAGTTATTGTCCCAATAAAATAGTATTAGAAAATTTTTATAGTTCAGATTATTTGCAATTATATTAATTCAAGTCAACCATATGATCACTATTGATTAGGCAAAATTGAAAATCGGCATAATTATAAACTCACGACATTACTTTTTCATCCATTCTCTTTCTTCGAGATATCCTATCAGTTTTAACATTTGCTCCATCCTTATTTTTCCACCAGCTTGATTGCGACAAGTTTCGTAGTGTTTAATTAGCATTAGATCCTCCTCTTCTGATAGGTTTTTGTTTTCGTCAACTTGGTCAAAAAACTTATCTTCTT
>DATBHO010000103.1:0-42537 GCA_036557405.1 Nitrososphaeraceae archaeon | reverse complement strand
TATAATTTTCTTAAAATAATGTTTATTTTTCATTGAATTTCTATTAATTGGTGTCGAATATCAACAAGTACCTTTAAATGTCTATTATGACAAAAACTGTTAGCATGCCATCTGGCATTGACGATCTTGCCATATACGTTCCAAAACTATACGTTGACTACAAAGATTTTGCTCAGGCAAGAGGAATGGATCCCAAAAAGCTTGAACATGGCATAGGGATAAAAAAGATGGCTTTGGTGGACACGAATCAGGATGCGGCTTGTATGGCATCAAATGCTTGTCTCGAACTAATGAAAAAAAATAATTTACATCCTGATGATATTGGTAGACTGTATGTTGCGACAGAATCAAGTCTTGACGAATCAAAAGCATTAAACTCATTCGTTGTAGGTATGTTGGAACAAGTGTATGGTGACGGCTCATTTGAACATGCGGGAGGAATCGAATGTAAGTTTGCTTGCGTAAGCGGATCTTATGCAATTTACGACAACACCAACTGGATTAGAGCGCAAGAAAATAATGACAAGGCTGCCATTGTAGTAGTGAGCGACATTGCCAAATATGATGTTGGATCGGCTGGAGAATATACACAGGGAGCAGGAGCAGTGGCCCTGTTGATCAAGGAAGATCCAAGATTATTAGCACTTGACCCAAAAGTCACCTCAACAATAATCAAGAATGAATATGATTTCTATAGGCCATTTGGAAAGGATACTCCGGTAGTAAATGGACTATATTCCAATTTATTATATCTAATACAAGTTAGAAAGGCCTTCGATAGCTATAAGGAAAAGGCAATGAGAACTGGATTGATACATATTAAAGATGGTGAATCAATAACTGATTACATTGATTTGTTTACAGTGCACCTACCATATAGAAGAATGGGAGAAAAGGCACTGGCATATTTGCTAAGACATGAGTGGAGAACTCTTCCACGATGGCAACATGTTATCAAAGAAATAGGTTTCCATGAACCTGAACCAAATGATAGTCGAGGGACAATCGAATCTATGTTAGCAGATAAAGAATTCATGACGGCAGATGAGCAGTTCAGAAAAGCATTCATGCAAACCTCATTTTACAATGAGGTATATGAGAAAAAAATGGCCAGCTCTCTTGAGGCATCTAACATCATAGGAAATTTGTATACAGCGTCAATGTATATGGGATTTAGGAGTTTAATTGAATATGAACATAAGAAAGGTCATGATATTGAAGGTTTCCGTGTGGGATTTGGATCATATGGAAGCGGTAGTAGTGCAATGGTTTTCAGTGGAGTTATTCAACCAAACTACGTTGAAATAGTAAAGGATATGAATCTTGAAGAGGATATTGGATTTCGTAAGAAATTATCTATGGAAGAATATCAAGTTCTACGTGAAAATCAAAGAAATTTGAATGACTCTTATGCAAGGGCCAAAAATGAGTTTATTTTGATTAAGATTGGTGGCTCCACTGCAGATAAAGCTGGATTTAGAGAATATTGTTACTGTAGTTAAGGTACAACCTTAAAAATCATTTTTTCCTTCTTTAGAAAACCCAATAGTTTTCTCGCATGTTTTTCATTTTCTAATTCTAAACTTAGGTATACTCCGGCTGAACCGGCCGCAACATTGGAACTCAGACGGTCGTGTTCAACCTGAACAATATTGACGCTGAGTTCAGCTATTTTATCGACAACATTTTTTAGAGCGCCTGGTTTGTCAGGTAATTGGATAAATATTTTTATTAGTCTTCCCATTTGCATCAGACCTTTTGATACTATTTGACCTAATAGATACATGTCTATGTTGCCTCCAGAAAGAATTGAAATTATGTTCTCACTACTTTTTAATTTACCAGTTGAAAGAGCGTAAGCTAGACTTGCTGCCCCAGCAGGTTCAACTACAACCTTTTCCCTTTCCATAAGCATAAACATAGTCTCTACAATAGAAACATCATCGATACTAACAACATCGTCTAAATATTTTGAACATATTGCAAAGGTAAGCTCTCCCGGAGACTTGACCGCAATACCATCAGCTATTGAAAATCCACCATCAATGTGACACAGATTTCCTTCATCCAGTGATTTTTTCATCGCCGGAAATTGATCGGATTCAACTCCTATAATCTTGACATTTGGCCTTCTAGTTTTAATGGCGATGCAAACTCCTGATGCAAGTCCACCCCCTCCAAGGGGTAAATAAATCTTATCGATGTCCTTCAGATCTTCCATTAGTTCCAAACCTAATGTGCCCTGTCCGGCAATAACAACAGGATCATCAAATGCATGAATAATTGAGTATCCATTGGCTTGTGATAGTGAACATGCTGCTCTCCATGATTCATCATATGTGTCTCCAGATAGAACCACATTTGCTCCATAGGATCGTGTGGCAGCTACTTTTGCTGGAGATGCATTTTTTGGCATTACTATACTGCACCTGATTTTTCTCTTTTGAGCAGCATAGGCAACTCCTTGTGCATGATTACCTGCTGAGGCTGCAACTACACCAGACTTGCATTGTTCATCTGTAAGCGAATTAATTTTTGAATATGCACCTCTAACTTTAAAAGATCCAGTTCTTTGAAACTGTTCCAATTTTAAATAAAGATTTGTTTTTGCAATATTCGAAAACGTTCTTGACTTTAAGAGCGGGGTCCTCCTAATCGCTGTCTTGTCCATTAATTTCTGGGCTCTTAATATGTCCTCGATCACTGGAGTACCAGTATCATCCTTCTCATGATTGATATTCAAATTTTTAGTCAGAGAACTTTATTATTCTGCTAATATTATGATTTTTATTTTTATGATTAATGATGTAATCCGGAAATTATTTCCTCAAATAGTTCAGATATTCTTACCTTTGTGTCCGGTTTCATCTGTGCAATATTTATCGTCTTGTTTAAATTTTTTCCTTTCATGTCAGCCTTAGGTCCAATATCAAAATAGACTATGATTCCTTCCTCGCCTTGCATAAGTCTATTGTAATCAATTAAATTTGGAGTAATCTGATATAATTTTATTATCAAGTTATCTAGCTCCAAGATCAAGGAATTTTTCTTTTTCTCCGTCCTATCCAAATCTGGATATAATCTTTCAATTTTTTTTATTTTGGCCTCCAGGTTCAGAACTAACTCTTGATTTTGCAATAACTTTTCAAACAAATCTTCAAATTTTAAATCATCAAGTGCCATGTTCTTTAGCTCTTGTTTAATAGCATTGTTACCAATATTTGCTACTGAATCCATTACTGTTGAATCTTTAACGGAAAGATCAAACAATTTCTTTTGTATCTGTATAACTTGTTTATCTGGTTTGTAGTATGGTAAAATATTGAACTGTATTCCAAAGTATCCTTTGATTGTATAATTATCTTGACTGGTAAAAATTTGGCAATAAATCCTATTTGACTCGCCAGTTGTTTCCTGTATATCGCTTACTTCCCAGTTTTTCAGACCATTTAGAAAAGTTCGATAATATCCAATCACAAACTTGGGATCAAAAGTAGAAGATTTTGTAACAGAACCATCTTGAAGCATTACATTAACCTCTCGCATAGTAAGATATGGCATTACGCCTTGTTGGTAAAAATTCTCAATTTCAACAAAGTAGCGATTTAATTTATTACTAAAGTCATCATTTTCTTTATTTGGGATTCTCATAAAAAATAGATATCCTGAGAGAAGATAAAACGAAGCCCTAATTAGTCTTTCTTTTAATATATCAAGTAATAATAATCTCATGGTTTCTCTCAAAGTATTATTAACATGTTACAAAAAAATGCAGATTTCTGAAAAGGCTAATGTTTAGAGCATAAGCAAGATTCTTAGTACTTCAATATCTTAAATTGGCAGGTTTAGACGGGCCAAAATACTGATTTTGAGATACTGCATTCAGGCATTGATTCTGGTGCCGATAACGTCCACAACTGCCTTTGCAATAGCATCATGGTATTTCGTACGGGCAATTTTGCATTGTTCAATTTGAATACTGTTGGTGCCCAGACGATTTACAATATTTTCCGGACTATCGCCGTTGAAATTTCCGTCAGGACAAGGTGAAACATGGACCTTTATGTCAGGATTGGCTTGTTCGAGAGCCTTCATGATTGCGCCCCTGATATCACATTTTAAATCAGCATCCGGGTTATGTGGATTACCACCAACACAAATGGAATCTTCGGTCCATCCATGAAAGGCAATGGAATAATCGAACGTGGGATTATCCCCAATAATTGTGTTAAGCTTGGGAAATGATTTTTCACTAATTTGGGTCGAAGTGATATGCCAACGCTCAGATGCATCTTCATTGGATTCGCCATTCGGTTTCCTACTACTAAACCCCTTGCATGACCATAAAGAAGCACGATCACCGAATTGATTGGCTACGTATTCTGCTTCCACATCTGTCCAGGGTTCTATGTTTCCTCCATGCGGTGCAAGGACTACTAACTTGTGATTTTGGGGGTTGTGACTCAGCTTTTCAATAAGTTCCGCCATGTTCTTTGCCTGCTCCTCATTCTGTTCAAGGCCTTCAATCATGATCTGAGCTTTCACCTGACCATTGCAAACGCTTCCAGAGAGTTGGCAGTTATCCAGTTTTACAATTCTCTTTCCAAGAACTACACGATCCAAATCAGAGAGAAATTGTGGAGATACTGTAAAAATTGCGCCAAGAATTGTATTTGTATTTGCTCTAGGAAATTCTATACGAACTTGTTCACCTGGGTTTCTACCTATGTCAGTAATCTGACCGCCATTTGCCCAGCATTGCTCTTTGTGAGGGTCGGCAGAATCTACTTCGAACTTTGCATTGAAGAATCCTTGAGTATTGCTCATTTAGTGATTTCCAATAATTTAATCAGCTATAAAAATACGCCTTTGACATCGTTTATTTTTCTTGTATACAGAAGAGGATTTGAATACTCATACTACGTTACCAAAAGAAGGAATTAATAGCTACAGGCGCATCAAAAGCTTTCCACTCTTAAGATAACAAATAACGATTTTCCTAACGATATTTAAGTGAGGATGATCTGCTCAGCTAAACATTTTGAGCTTATAAGCTCGTTAATTTTAGCTAAAACTACAAAAATACAATGATGGCTATAATACTCTAGGTTTTCAGTGGCTTCAATTTATAAAGCGATTGGTATGTATAACCATGCCAGTATCTTATTATTAGTTGATAACTACTAGAAAGATAGCAGGGAGCATTATTCATGACTGTAGAAAAAAAGGAAACCGATAAAACTAAAGCTCAAAATCTGAATAAAAGTAGATCGCCCTTTATTTCCATGATTACAGGGGAAAACAAAGGAAAATTAGAATCAGATATTATATACAACACAGACACTCAAATCAAAGAGGTACAGAATAGATTATGGAAGGCACTTAAGAGGAGGTATCAATATGATTCAAACTTGGAGTCCGCACAGATCTTTCTAAAAAATCATGTAAACTCCAAAATTCCACTCGTCATATTATATGTGGACTTGGTGGGTTCAACAAATCTCTCGATGACCATCCCAGTAGACAAGTTGGTAACAATAATCCGCGCGTTCACATATGAAATGTCACTAGCTGTGTATAGATACGAAGGATTTGTCTTAAAATATGTAGGTGATGGTCTGATTGCGTTCTTTCCATCATTATCCAATAAATACGTAGTATGTGACAGGGCCGTCAGATGTGGAATTTCTATGCTGACAATTATAAAGAATGGATTAAATCCAATCTTAAATCAGTACGATTATCCTGATTTAAGTGCAAAGGTAGGAATAGATGAAGGAGAAAACATTATTGTACAATATGGAACTGATGAGAATTTGCCACTAGATATTCTCGGTTATTGTATGAGTGTTTCGGCAAAAATGACATCTCTGACAAAGTCAAATAATATCACAATAGGAGACGATGTATATGTTAGACTTCATCCAGAATTGAAGCAAAAATTTGTTAGAGTTAATTATAGTGCGAGAGAGTGGAATTACGTTAGTAAGCGAACGGGAGAACTTTACAAACTTTACACTTTCAAACAATAGAGTTTTTCTATCGGAAAAAAACAGCCAATAGAAAAGACTAAAATACACTAAAATTCCTAAAGTCATTATTGTCTACTGCATACATACTTGTGAATTGCACGCTTGGTTCTGAGGAGAGAATAATTGATGAAATTGCAAAGCTCCCCGATGTGAAAGAAGTCCGCGGGACATACGGAGTTCATGACGTGTTTGTCAAAGTAAAGTCAGACAATACTGAATCAATGAATCACACAATAACTAGTAGAATTAGGAAGATACCGGGTATAACTTCTACTGTTACTCTGGTTGTAATTGAGGAGCAAGGCGGAAAGGAAATCAGTTGATCTTGGATGACATATTTTTCTGACTTTCTTTGTTATTTCTTTTTAGTGCGTAGATAATAAATCCAGAGGTTAACCCTAACGTTATCCATCCCAAAGAACTGAAAATAAGATAATATTTGTACTGTGGAATAAAGAGCGACACTCCAGAAAGAATAGCTCCTACCCACCAGAGGATAATCAAGATTTGGAGATTGACGCTAAATACTCACCCTCTAATGCTTTCATCAAAACCCTTAAGATATCTCAAAGTTTTTTCACAGTTAGTGCATTTACTGTATTCAAAGAAATCAAAGTCGTTATATCTTCTGAATGAAAATGTATTGTCATGATTACAAAAGATTCGCTTGAATACAATTAGGAATGAATTCGTCATACGCAATTTTCTTACACTTACATCCATAATAACGATTTTGTCTGCTTTAGAAATAATTTAATTTTCATAGTTTTGTGTTTAGCTTGCGTCGGCAAGGGAATCGCAAAAAGTTCGATTTTTACCAAAATATCGCTAGCGATTATTTCAAACACTTTGTTCTTGGAAATTAGTTACCTCGTCCAGCAAAACCCATCTAGGAAGGTGGCTTTTCAGATGTTTTATCATCGTCCCTATCTGTTCCCCACTTTGCTGCTAGAATCTGTATGAAGAGATGATCCAAATCTAATTTGAGGTCGTTGTCTAATATTTCAAACGCAGTTTTATCACCAAGTCGAAAAGTAGACATCTGCGGGTGACCTTCAGCGACGCCGATTAAATGGTTGTCCTTATCATAAGCTTGTATTGCGAGACTAACATTTTCTATTGTGTTACGATCTGGATCTTTATTTTCTATCAGCCCTATGATCTTCGTTTCATTAGGTCCCTGATGTATACTGACATTAGTTATCTCAAATATTCCTTCATCATATCCAAATCGCACTGAGTGAGTAGAATAAAAATACGGGCTGCTAAATGTTGCATTATGGTCAATTCCATCGACATTTCGAAGTATAGGCACTACTGTGAACAGCACGCTGCTGATTAATCCTGCCACAGAAAGTAAAACTAGCTTATTCAAATTCCAACCTCATTTACTTTGACCCAGCCTTATAGTATTCGGATATCGAGATAGATGTATCTACTTGGTATAAATATTAGTTGCAATTGGCAGTAAATCTACCCTGTGCAGACAGATTTGTAAAATTGAAAATGCCGTCGGTGAGATTTGAGCTCACGACAGCTCGGTCTTCAGCTTCACCCCAAAATGTTAGGTCGAGTGCTCTCCCAGGCTGAGCTACGACGGCACAGCTAACCTTCTGTATAAATAATATATAATCGTGACTTAGAATCCATGATAAATTCAGCGTATAGGCATCATCAAGAATCCAGTACTATCCTCCTTGACCTAGCGCTATATATACATCAATAAAATCACCATTTATGATCAAAAGGAAATAAATAATTAATTAATGTGCGTACGCAATAGCGGTCACGACTAGACCCATGACCAGAATAGTGAGTGCAGTAGCAACAAGTTGTAGTATCAACACAATTATGAAGATTGGATGTGATTAAAACCTAACCGAAGAAAATTCTGAACATTATTCCATAATATCTATTCAATTATCGCCTTGACAGTTACAGTGACCCGTTAGTCAAGTGTTATTTTAGCGAGTTGTATTATCCTTTGCGTGAAGTTGAAGGTCTCCGCCTTTTTGAAGTAGATTAGAACCTAGAGAGGTGTCAGCGTTAGAATTCTTCGTGTCATTATTGGCAGATTTAAGTTGAAGGTTTTGCCCATTTTGAAGTAGATCAGAATTTGGTAGTGCCTGTATAGATTGTTTCTTAGGATCTGTGCATTTTTCATACGCTTGACCATTTGCATCATGATAGTATGAACATGTCTGGCAATATTTGTCGCCGCGACCAAATTGTCCAGGGTAGGATTTTTGATACCAACAACATGTTTGCTTACCGTTCTTCCACTCGCAATCTCCAGTATCAAATTTGGGATCTCTTATTGCGGCACATGCATCAGGTAATGAAGAAGAAGCATATACTAATGGCACAAGCAACAGCGAAGTACTAAGAAAAATAAGATAGTTGATCCCCATATTCGTTTTAGCGTATCGTCATTCTATTAAGGGTTATGTTGAGAACAAAAGACTTGCATTTTTCCCTGTTCAATTTCAGAAATAGACAAAGAAGATCAGATGTTAGAGGTTAAATAATATAAAATTATATGAATAATATGACTAAAAGAATCCTAGCGCTAACTACTCTTACTATACTCGCAGCAGTAACGATTCTATTTTACAATTCTTCCACTGCTGTCAATAAATTTGTCCCTGTCGCAATAAACAGTAATAGCAATATTCCTACAACCACCGGAATACAATCACAGAATGAAATATCACCCTATTTTATTGCATCAGCGAGCCCTACGGCAAACCAGCTCTACCCCACAAATGACCTTGTAAACTCAAAGGCATGGTACCAAGTAATCTTCACGACCGGCACTACGGCCGCTATTAAGCAAGTGGAAGTAGAATTCCCACCAGGAACTGACATAGCGAATGCTAAACTAGTAGACACGACCGGTTTAGGTCCTGGCACTTATACCATAAGTGGACAGACCATAACATACACTGTAGCCCCCGAGATATTAGTGCCAGCGAATACGGAATTGAGACTACAGTACGACAACATATTAAATCCTTCAATTCCAGATTCCAATCTCACAATTAGGATATCCACTAAAGATACTGCTGGTTCTGTAATAGATTCAGGAACGTCATTAGCCTATAAAATAAGACAGATAGGAACCGAGGATATCTCTAACAGGTCAATAACTCGAGAAAAAATTGAACCAAGTGCAGTCGTTCCCGTTGTAAGTCTCAGATCTAGCAAAGTCGTTTCGATTCCACCGCAACAAGATGAATCCGCGGTTGCCGGTTGTAGCGATGGGGAAGTTGCTACCGGTGGAGGTTATATCACAAACAGTCCAAATGTTACTGTTACTTTCTCCTCTCTAGGAGATGAACCAAAGCTGTCATGGGTTATCCATGCAGTTAATACTGATACAGTCGCACACAACATTACAGCGACCGTTATTTGTCTTCATCTCTCTCCTTGATCTCACCGTGAATCCTGTGGTAAATGTCTAGATGGATGCTATTTGTATTGAGATTGGAGTATAAACAAATAATTCTTTAGGTATTCAACCTAGTATTGTGTTACTACGAGACAATCACGATCCGAAAGCTTATTAGTAATAAGGATGTAGCACCTGGTGAGTTAATCCGATTGGGTGATGATGAACAAGAAACAATCAGCCTCACCAGATGTTGTGTTTAGTACAGGCATGATGTGCAACAAACTATATAAGATTGCTGTAGTAATCTTCTATATTTTGGTGCAAATTTATCGATAATAATGTTATTAATTCAAAATATCTTAATGTACAAATTCTAATTTTACTTTAATCGAATTAGAATGTGACACGACTTAATGAAGAATATGACGTTTTAACTTACTGAATATTATTTCTTTATCTGTCATTGCAATTAATGATAATCCCTTTTTCACTAACCTATTCTTTATGTGTTCCGTTATCTTCTCCCTCTCCAATATTATTATCATTTTTGAAGTTTTCTCTACTTATTATTAGCCAATAAAAGTTATAACGGTTAGAGTATCTAACAAATCATCGTAGCTTGTTTGATTCTTTCAAAAGTATATTCCTTTTATCTTGTCTTAGAAGTATCATTTCTTTTCTTTATCGAAATAGGACTAAAGATTTACTCAGTTTTATTTAATGGAAAATAATGCTGAATTTATATCTTGAAAAATATTAGGATTTTTCCTTCCAAGTTCATATAAACTAAAACGTTCTGTAAAAACTAAATGATCTTAAGATCAAAGACCTTACTTCTCACTTCAATAGTTCTGTTGATAGGAACGATAGTTGGTGCTAGTGCAAGTGCAACAAACGCATTCGCCGATGACCCATTCAAAAATATAGGTGGTATTGAAGATCATAGTTTGCCTGTTGGTTTTGTTGACAAAATAAAGATTATTTTCGATTCGCAGATGAAAAAGTAATAACGGTCCCACTGTCTTTTGACAGGACTCCCGAAATTGGCCCCATCAGGGTAGGAGATTACTTTTTTGCTTGTGTCTCTGCTAATGTGTTAAAACCAGTTGAAGGAAACGAATGCGAACATAGAATCGCATCGCATACGGGACACATATACAACATAGTGGCAAGACACGACTAGAATGTATAAGCAAATTTTGGTGATGCATTATTGGCAATAGTAACCTCTCCCAAATCTCTCGACATAATACTCTACTACATAAAGTAGATGTTTTTTCAAAATAGAATCAAATTACAGGAAATTTAAATATTATACTATTAAACTGATAACTGAGACATGAAATCAATAGTTCTGTTTGTATCAATATCTCTAATACTGGTTATTGCGATGGTCGCAATTGCTCTTCCGAATATGGTACAGGCAGACAGGCCCATTACCAAATATTGCATCGATGGGGGCCCTTTTTGCGGCGATAAAAAAACGGACTGTAAAGCCCTACTAGATGGTGTCACTGGGGACCATAAATGCCTTGAGGTGATAATAGGTTAAAGTAGAACAAAATACACAACAAATACCGCACTTTTTTGATATCCGTTTGGAGTTAATCTATCTATCTTATCTTCTAGGAGGTATTTGTTTTCTTTCCTTGTCAGCTTTGATAACTTTATCTTCCCCCTCTTCGGAAGATGGCCTTGATTTTAAATTGAATAATTCATAATGATGGTTATGGGTAGAATAATTCCTTCGTATCGAATCGCGTCAGAGATGGAAATACGGAAATGGAGACCGTTTAGGGCTGCATTAGGTAAGAAGGATAGAAAGATTTTTGATGAAATGCTATCTATTCCACGATTCTATAATGTTGCGGGAACTATGCCTTGCAGACCTGTTCTAATTCATGTAATCCTTATGTCTATTATCTTTGAACGTTACAAGCAATTAAGCGTGAAATTTCCTCAAAAGATGAAATAGAATGCATTTTTTCACTATCCAATTTCCTTATATATAAGATCCTACCAGTTGTAAATCCCTAAACACAGGCAACTGGTGGACTTGGTTGCTTCTTGTTCATCATTCAACCGCGTTTCCATCAGTTGCTTTATCGTCTATTTTAAACCTTGTGTTAGTCTAAATTTTGTGTTATTGCAAATAACTGCAAATAAGTGCAAATTGAACTGATATTAGTCCTCATTGTTATATATTATTAGATAATAAAGTTTAAGCGGTTCTGCCTACTCCAATTTCAAGCTTTAAGTATAAAATAATAACAAATGATCAAACTGTGAATGATAAGGTGTATAATGCAAATGCACAAGGTACTGAGATTCCGATAGCACAAGGTTCATTATACATTGTCCAAGTACTGCCATATAGTACCTATGATCCTACCAAAGCAGGAAACTGCGGACAGGAGCAGGCTGAATTAGGAAAAATTAAGGTATGTACGATAACCATGACGTACAATGTCGAAAAGGATACTTGTAATTAGAGATCAACGAACAAGGAAAACCGATAACAGTTTGCTAGAATTGCCGTTTTAGTATTATGGATAAGATTTAAGCCCTCATTCCAAATTTAAAGGATTTTGTACTCGTTTATATCTATCGCTTTTATGTTTCTGGTAATAGGACTGGCAGTAGAAGTCGACTAGTTTACTATCATCACCTACATCATAAACTACCTTCATATTTTTTGTGTGAACTGTAAAAATAGTCTAAATACTATCGAAATAAAGATTTATTAATCATTACTTTCGACAAGTTTTGTGTTTAGATTCCTTATTGTTGTGTTATTTACAGCACTAGTCTTGACAGTATTTTTGTCAACCCATTACTCATTGGCGGCGGGAAATGTCAAATGCGAAGATGGATACACGCATACGCACTGGGATCCAAAAGACCACGGTTCTAACACTCGGTCATCGAACGAATTCAAAATGCTTGCATACAAGGGTTCTCTATGTGAGCTTGCAAAGTGCGTTGACATGGTAGAATGCACAGACCATGACGCAGTTGAATGGCAAAAGTTCAAGAATTCACCCGCATTTTATCTGAGTGAAAAGGAATACAAGGATTGTCTGACCAACGCACATAAACAAGGTAACGGACAGGACGGTTTAGTGGGGTACGAAATCCTTGATTGTGTGAATGGAAAATATGAATGACTACACATCCTAATTGACTTCACCATTTAGTGATCGTATCTAAGTAAATGTCCGTGTAGCATTTGCTATCCATCTTTGAAAACATTTACAACAATATCATTCGACTAGTCTTAGGATGGACGTATTATGTTAATAAAATAATTAATCATTTACTTATTCGACTGTCAGTAATCTGGAAGTAAGCGAACTTGATATATAGAAGAACATTCATGAGTGAGATATGAAATCAGCAGTTTTGTTTGTGGCAATCTCAGCGAAGATTCTAGGTTTAAATTACAATATTTCAAGAATCGGGACAAGCAATATTCATAATTTTTTCAAGTTACGTTAGAATTAATGGAGTTTAGAAAGTTATAGTATGCATCCTCTCTTTCTTCTTGCACTAGCCCTTTGAAAGCAACAACCTACAATATTAGAACTAATAATTTAACTAGTCTTATCTATAGTACTATCTTCCTTAAAGTAAATAAACCATAACAAGATTTTTTAATTTAATTACGATGGATAATACAGATTTAAAGGTGGTTGTGGAAACTCCTGAGGAAAGGAGAAGAAGATTCCTTATAGAATTTGAAAAGCCCTTCAAATGTGAGAAGTGTAACGAACGATTCAGGAAGAAGAAATACTTAAAAGAACACAAAATAGAAGTTCATTCTTACTAATTTTCTCCTATTTATTTTAGGGCTATTAAAAGGAATTACTAATACAGCCTCACCATGGCTTGATATTAAAAAATATTAAATCAACGCAATTTGTGGGCATCATAAAAAGTAATTTATTGAGTCAAGTAATATTCTAATTCAATCTTGAAAATCTACACTAAAACTGGTGATAAAGGAGATACAGGACTAATTGATGGTTCGCGGCTTTCCAAATCTCATTTAAGAATAGTAGCATATGGCGAAGTGGATGAGGCAAATTCTCATGTTGGATTGATAATTTCAAAAATTGAAATGAATTCGATTTTTGAAGATGTGAGAAAAAACCTCTTAGGAATTCAACAAGATTTATTCGTATTGGGTGCGGAATTGGCGAATCCCAATAGTTTGAAAGATAATAAAATGTTGGTTAAAAAAGAAATGATTTCTGCTATTGAGAAGCATATTGATAATTTTGAATCTGAACTGAAACCAATCTCTCATTTTGTCCTGCCCGGGGGAACAATTGAGTCATCTTTATTTCATATTTGTAGAACTGTCGTAAGACGCGCCGAAAGATCTGCAGTAGCACTTGCTAAGGAACAAGAGATAAATCAGGAAATTGTTACCTATCTCAACAGATTGTCTGATTTGTTTTTTGTGCTTGCAAGAGTGACTAATAAGCGAAAAAAACGTAATGATATTCCGTGGAAGCTAAATTGAGATTTGAGTAGCTTTAAATAAAAACATACGGAAAATCTTACTGTTTAATGGAACAAACACGAAATGTACTACTGTTGATTTGCATTACAATAATTATGGCCTTAGTAACTAGTGGTTTATTGTATTTTCTTGACCACATACTTTCTAATTTCACAATCCTTATTGAATATAGTCAATTCATCATGTCGCCAAACTTGGAATTCAATGAAATGCAGTATCGTATTAATATGAATTAGAGTTCACTTCACAATATGAATTTAGAAAAAAACCAGCTAACCGACCTTGTATCTTTTTTTTGGATTGTTTGTAATCTTAAGAGAATAAAGCGATCTGGTTGGATTCATAAGTCTAACATTACATCACCAGAATCCGTAGCAGACCATTCATACTCAATGTGCATGATGTCCATGGTACTGGCTGAAATAATGAATTTAGATTCAGGACGCGTTATGGAGATGGCCAATATTCACGATCTAGCTGAATCACTAGTCGGAGATCATATGCCTGATAAAATATCGTCTGAAGAAAAAAAATCACTTGAAGATAAGACTATGAAAAAAATCATTTCAAAGTTACCCGCCTCTCTCCGAGAAAAATATTTTGGTATTTGGAACGAATACAATGATAACATCACAACCTGCTCCAAATTTGTTCACAACATGGACAAGCTGGAAATGGCCTTACAAGCAAAAGAATATGAGTTCCAAGGGTACTCGAAAGAAAGTTTAGAAATTTTCTTTAAATCTGCCAATGATTATATTTCAAATGAGGGGTTTGATGTCATACATGAAATCTTGCAATCTATACGGGATGATTCAAATAGAACATCAGTAAATGTAGTATTTTGATGAGTTGAAACAAGAAAAGCGTTCTCTAATACGGAACATCATGTTAAAAAGGATTTAAAAAATTTTTATTTATTTTTTGGCTTAACTGTAATAGTTTCCGTCGTTGTTGGCCTTGCCGTCGTTATAACCGGAGCGGTTCGAGTGTCTTTGCTACTATCTACTCCTGAATCCATCGTTCTAAATACAACTTCTAAAGCACTTTGCGCGAATCCCCAAGCAATAAAGAAGGCTACAACCGGACTTGTTACATTCAAGATTGGTTGTACCAGTTGGTCGATCGTCGCGAATGTTGGGAACCCAACAATAATTATGTTCATCCCCGCTCCAGCCCACCAAATCCAGTGCATATTAGGAATCTCCGGCTTCCTGTTTTCCTTCGATGCTAGTTGTATTTCAGCCATGATCTTGGTGGCCATAGGAATCAATGTTCTAAAGATAGTTGAGCCCACTACCGCGCCAATCGCAAGCACCAAAGCAAGCTCATTGGACGTCATTAATGTCACTATCATTTACACGATTGAATAATATAAGATCTCATTGACATCAGTTATCCTAAATCATAATTGAATCTGTGGAAGTTAATTTTAAATTTAAAGCGATGTAATGTTAATTCTTTCCCTATTTACCCATCTGAGTAATTTCCTCTCTCTGATCAAATGGATAGTTTAAAATTATTATAATTTAATTAACCAGTTAATTGATTATTCAATAACTTACTGTGCGATAAGTTACTAATTTATAGGATGATCACTAATAACTCAACATGAGTAAAATTCATTTTCCAGAGGCAGATAGTCAAATAGAAAAAATAATCGAAAATACAAGGCTCCAGAAGTATCTTACAGAAATTAAGAAATCAACAAAGAGTACTTCTCGATTTCAAAGGAACCTAGCAGAACTATCGCGAAGATCTGAGTTAACTCTATCGTGACAGGTTGCCCCTTAATGTATGATAGAGGATCTTGCAGAGGGTGTGGCAGCTGTTTGACACCTATTTCTGCATGCGTTATCTGCAAGGAATATGTTTCGTGGATCTGTAACCGATGCAATTCCGTGGAGTATGTTATTCATTCAATAAATTACTGTAAAGATTCATATAACAAGTATATTGATTGAGGTAAGACGTTGGTAGATAAACCTACTTTACTTTTGGCCTATATTAGAAAACAAATAATGTATTCAAAGATGAGATAACATTGACAGCGAATCAGCCAAGGAGTTCAATGGAATATGATAATAATATCACTAATTACTGCATGCTAGTTAACTCTAAACGTATAAATCACATGGGATTGATTTTTTTATGTTCTACTAATAAAAAAGAATGAAGTCTATTTGGTAGTAAGCATTCTTTCTGTCAAATGTGGTGAGAAAGCAACAAAGCCTACAGAGTTACTAAGAATCGCAGTTAGGTTGGCGTAACTTTTTTTGAGATTTGAGAATTTCATAAGTATACTAAATCAAGGGACTATATTTGATATAATAAAGAATACTTATGATAAATCATAATAGGATTACCTTTTTGATGGTATATCGCATATTTATATATCATATACAAGAAATGTTGGGAATTTGCAGTTTATGCCACTAAGAGTCTAAGTTATTCTCGGTAAATGATGTTCTATTGGCACTAACAGTCGACTTATTCTCTTAATGCAGAACAAACTAATTATTAAGATAGTTTAGACGCACTTAGGCTAAGCTTGAAAGATTACAATATTAACTAGAAAATAAAAAGAAAAATCATAAGCACATGTTAAATACTGGTTATTACATTCAGTTGCAGAATGTTTAACTTTAATTTACAAAGGATAACAATACTTGCAATGACAATCCCAACTTCTCTCGTCTTAATATTCCCCTCATCGCATATTTTATTCTCAAACTTTTTGATAGCACACGCCTCCGAAGATATATTATGCGAATCATCAAGTAATCCTTGTTTAGGAACAACAGGTGATGAATTTATGGTCGGAGGGAATGATAATAATATCATGAGAGGCCAAGGCGGGGATGACAACATTAGAGGAGGAGGTTTTCAGGATAATATATTTGGTGGAGAGGGTAATGATGTACTAAGTGGCGGGTCTGGCGATGACGAAATAACTGGCGGGTCTGGCGATGACGAAATAACTGGCGGTTCAGGTAATGATATTCTTGAGGGCGATGAAGGAGCAGACTCAATTAAGTGTGGTTCTGGCACGGATTCCATTGTTGACTTTAATTCGGCTGAAGGCGATACCAAATCGAGTGATTGTGAATACTTTTAGGGTGTAATGACTTGAAATCACAAGGTGCGCATGAGTGATAGAGTGTGCCAGTCTAAAATGCTAAGCTTAGATAACGAAAAATCCCTATAATGAGATTCATCGGGACATCGATGGTCGTATATCATGCCTGAAGTAAAACTTTCAATTACACCCATTGAAGGATCTCCCGGTAACTACAAAGTTCAGATCTCAGGTTCAGGCTTCGAGTTCGCCGCAAATAAGGAGGTAAGATGGAAATTAATGGACGATGACCCGATCTCCGACGATGAAATCACTGATCCTCGTGGCAGTGGTGTTGTCCGCTCAGATGGTACATTTAATTTTACTGGTAACGCTACCGGTGAGAACTTGAATGATGACTGGGGGAAGGACGAGATTTATGCCGTGGTAAGTATAGTAGGTATGGGCACGACTTTCGAGTACGACTCTAACAGGGTCAGTGGCAACTACTGAAATTCGGTTGCAATCACTGTTCAAATCTGATTTTTTAATTTTATCAGATAGCGCTTCCAGCTTGGGATAGGGCGTATGGTTTCGTCACTGGCATTTCAGTAAGTCTTATGGAATAGTAATAGAATTTCCTTTCATCACAGGCGCTTTTATGTTTTGCTTAAATAAGATACTGAAATCTTATTATTTTCTAATCAGTAGTTTAACTGCTGCATTCTGGTGGGCCAAACTCCTATTTGCTGACAGTCAAAATGGTCCGCCAGATTTTAACTTTCTTATAATTTGTTGAACTAACACTTGAGATATATCGAGTATTTCTAGAAAATAAAAATGATTATCATGGTAGTGCGTTTGTACTATACGAATCGTGTTACTCGTCAGCATCCGTATTATTCAAGATAGAAGAATACAAATACCCTGTTTGTCTTTCCAAATCTTGAATTAATCCCTTGAAACCTGGATGAAAAGTATGAGTACCAATTACAGCCAAATAATGGTCTTGAAATTATATTTTCTATAAATAAAGAGATGAGGGATAATTGTGAATTCAATATTTAGGATGTAATTTTCGAAAACCTTCACTTAATTTTTACCGCACCGAGAACCAAGCCTTTAGTGTGGGCAGGACCTTTTAAAACCTAACCATGAGATTGCTCAAGTCTACTTTATGTAATAATGACGCTTCAATTTGGTTTGGGACAGTTTCTTCTAAATCATAATGTTCTGCATATTTTTAAGATATCTAGAATAAACTATCTTCGTTTCTTGACTTCTACACGATTCTGAAAAGTGTTTTAAATCCTCTTGTCATAGAAGAAAAGGTAAATATTTAAGCATAGTAAATACTCAATAAATGCAGTATTTTACGGCTCTAAAAATAGGCGAAAAAAGAGTTAGAGCAGCTCAAGAGATATTGAATAAATATACTGGAAATCTTGCCATGCCAGCTTTAGCATTGAAGGACAACAATAATAACAATTGGGAACCAGTTGGTGAAGAAAATTATTTCACGACTGTAATGAATGATAATGGATACTTGATTGCAATATGTGATAAAAATGGAATAGCAAAATCCGTGGCTCAATGGTTTATTGAAGGTAGAAAAAATCAGATTATTAATAATATTATTCATAATGAAAACATTACCGAATATAGAGGGAAAGTAATACTTCCAGTTTAAGACTTAAGTAGATTTATTATATAATGATCTTACTTGAAAAGAAAATATGAGCAATCTATAGAGATTAAGGGTCACCTTATTGATTCAATGATCTTGACTAGAATATTTGACAAGATCATGGACTTAAGTGGAGATTTTAACGTTCTTGAATTTTATGTTGGAAAAAAGAAAGATGAATTGAGCTACGCAAAATTAATGATATCTGGAAAAAATAAAAAACATCTTGACCAGTTATTAGAATCAATATACATAGAAGGTGCCCAGCCAACTAAAATTGATAAAGTCATTCTAAAGTCTGCTCCAAAGGATATGGTAATGCCTGGAGATTTCTACAGCACGACGAATAATGCTACACAGATTTTTCTGAATAATAAATGGATTAGTGTTGAGAATATGATGATGGATAAGTGTATTGTCGTTGATCTTAGGAACAGTAAGGCAGAATGTAGAAAAATTAGGGATATTCATACTGGTGATTTGATAGTAACGGGTGAACAAGGAGTTAGAGTATTACCTGAGGAACGCCCAAGGGAAGGTGTAGATATTTTTCAATTTATGAGCAGCACAAGTTCTAGTGAAAGGCCTACCCAACAGATAGCAAGAAAAATTGCGATGGATATTTACAACACCAAGAAAAATAGCGGTAAAATAGTTGTCACTGCTGGACCAGTGATTGTTCATTCTGGGGCCGCAGACTCCCTGGCAAAGATGATAAGAATGGGCTATGTAGATGCACTGCTTACCGGTAATGCATTGGCTGTTCACGATATAGAAAATTCGCTATTTGGGACCTCTTTAGGGATGAATGTAAAAAATGGTACATTAGCAATTCGTGGTCATAGGAATCATATGCAGGCAATAAATGAAGTTTTTAGAGCAGGCTCTATAGAAGAATTGGTAAGGAAAAATATTCTAAAATCTGGAATAATGTATGAATGTATAAAGAATAATGTACGATATGCTCTTTGTGGATCAATCAGAGATGATGGACCAATTCCAGGAGTAATTACTGATGTAATAGAGGCGCAAAATAGATACAGAGAAATTTTGGCGGATACCAAAATGGTACTTATGCTCTCTACTATGTTACATTCAATTGCTGTAGGAAATATGATTCCTGCACGGGTAAAGGTCGTTGCAGTAGATATTAGTCAAGCAGTTGTAACAAAACTACTAGATAGAGGAACAACACAGGCAATTGGGATCGTTAGCGACATTGGTGCGTTCCTTCCAATGGTATTATATCAATTAGAACAAATATCGAAAAATGATACTAGTAATTATAGAAACGTGAGAAAGTGAAGTTAATTCATCAACTTTTTTACAATGGTGATAAACGCTACGTATTTGGTTTTTTTAATTTGTTATTTATTATACGCATTGCTATTTTCGGATCTGCACGTCCACTAGTATATTTCATTACTTTACCTAGCAAGAAATTTATTGCTTCATGATTTGTTTTTGCATCTTCAACTGCAGATTTTTCTGTATTAAAAACAAATTCAACTGCATCCATAAGGGTTTTTTCATCAGCGATCTTGAGAGAATTAGAATTAGAATTATTTACAATTTCTGATGGTAACATTCCGCCCTCAAATATTTTGACTAAGATATCTTTTGCTGTGATTCTACTAATCTTATCTGTTTCAATCATTTTGACTAATTCTGCGATGTGCTCTGGTTTCACCTTTATATTTTTTAAGTAGTCAGTACTGTTACTCTCATCCTGGATCATACTCTTAAAGTCGGTAATTAGTAAGTTAGCAATTTCGACAGGCGAAAAATATAATTTTAAAATGGATTCAAAAAAATCAGCCAATTTCTTGTCATTTATGAGAATATTAGAAGTATGTTCTGACAGTTTGTATCTTGATACAAAGCGATCGAATCTTTGGTTTGGTAATTCTGGCATATGATCCCTGATATTAGCAATAAACTTATCACCTAAAACAATCATAGGAATATCAGGCTCTGGAAAGTATCTATAATCATGTTCTGCCTCCTTACTTCTCGACATAAATGTAATTTTTTTCCTATCATCCCAATGTCGAGTTTCAGACACTATTTTGATATTGCGGTTGTACATGTTAGTTTGCCTAGTGATTTCATAATTAATGGCTCGTTCAACTTCCTTAAACGAGTTAATATTCTTGATTTCTACCTTGTTCCCACCATTCATAGACACATTTACATCACATCTTACTGATCCCTCTAGCAAGGTATCGCAAACGGCAAGATGTTCAAGAGTTAATGATAATTTATTTAAAAAAAGCCTAACTTCCTTTGGATTTGTGAAATCAGGTTCTGTGACTATTTCGATCAAAGCAACTCCCGCTCTATTGTAGTCTATCAAAGCAGAGTTTCTAACGTTCATGCCTCCCTCAAGATAAGTAATTCTCCCTGGATCCTCTTCCAATTGAATTCTACTAATTCTAATTTTTCTTGAATCATCCAGTTCGAATGTACCTCCCATTCCTATACTTGAAAAACCATAAACATTATATTGAGTTATCTGAAAGTTTTTTGGCAAATCAGGATAAAAGTAATTTTTACGATAAAACATAATCTTATCTGGAACATTACACCCTAAAGCAATGGATGTCATTGTAGAATATTCTATCGCCTTTTTATTAATAATTGGTAAAGTACCCGGAAGTCCACAACATGTTTCACAAATGTTTGTATTAGGTCTCTGATCTCGATAGTTTCCACGACAGGAACAAAATAATTTACTTTCAAGCTCAGTTATCTGAGCGTGAATTTCTAATCCAATCTTTACTAAACTCAAAGTAGTTTTGGCCTCCTTTGAATTTGAATGGTTTTTTCAAGGGCGTATGATACATCGATTAGCTTTTGTTCTTCAAAAGGCGCGGCCATTATCTGTAATCCTATTGGAAGCCCGTTAAAAAATCCAACTGGTACTGATATTGCTGGAATTCCTGCTAGATTGGCTATAACTGTGTTAATATCAACAAGATACATCTTAATTGGATCATCGATTTTTTCGCCAAGCTTAAATGGTAGAATCGGCATTGTTGGACCTATCAATAAATCGTATTTTTTGAATAATTTAAGTAATTCCAACTTTAGTAATGACCGCAAACCCCTAGCTTTGAGATAATATTTATTGTAATATCCTGAAGAGAGAACATATGATCCTATTAATATTCTTCTTTTTACCTCCTGTCCAAAGTTTTTTCTAACGTCACTAAAATAGGTATCCCACATATACTCCTCTACTGGTAGATTCAACCCGTATCGAATATTATCATATCTAGCAAGGTTACTACTCGCTTCAGCGCTTGCGAGAGTATAATATGAGGGTAACGCATAATTCAGATGTTTTATCGAAATCTCATCACACCTGCATCCCAACTCTCTAAATTTTTCAGATGTAGAATAAATCGTTCTTTTAACTTCATTATCACTTCCATCAACCAAATCCTTTATTATCGCAATCTCAAATTTATCATTATCATTATTGATTGTAATTGGAGAGGATGACATACTTGTATTATCTTTATCATCCTTCCCAGAAATTATATTCATTATCATAACAATATCCTTAACCGACCGGCAGATAGGACCAATTTGTTCAAGACTATTTGCATAGGAAATTAAACCATATCTACTTACCCTCCCATAAGTTGGTTTAAGTCCTACTACGGAACAGAAACTTGAGGGGCATCTTATTGAGCCTCCTGTGTCCGATCCCAGAGAAACGGTACACTCTCCTGCTGCAACAGCAGCACCACATCCGCCCGAGGATCCACCGGGTACATAGTCCAAGTTCCATGGATTATGAGTGGGATGATAACTACTGTATTCTGTGGTTGATCCCATACCAAATTCATCCAAGTTCAATTTCCCTAATATTATTGCACCACTCTGTTTCAGACGCCGTATGACTGTAGCATCATATGAAGGAACATAGCATTCCAATATTTTAGATGCGCACGTAGTTCTGATACCTTTTGTAGAAATATTATCCTTTATTCCTACCGCTACTCCACCTAACTGACCTATGTCTTCATTTCCCTTAATTTTTCTATCTATTAACTTTGCACACGACAGCGCTTCTTCCGTTTCTAATGTTATAAACGAGTGCAACCTTGGCTCCACATGTTCTATTGTTTTAATGACAGAACTAATGTACTCTTCAGCACTAAACAATCCTTGTTTAATGCCTTCAACTACCTCATATGCTAGAAGATCATGTAGGCCTGACATTTTATTTCATCTTAGGTCCTTTTAAGAAACCTTCTTCTGTCAAGTTCTTTGTTATAGGCGATGCTCCAGACATTCTGACCACATCCTCTCGGAGCTCATCGAATTTTATTTCCTGTAAATCCAGAACGATCGAATCATCGGAAGCAAGTTCGTCAAGAATATCAATATATTCAATTGTATTGTCCAGTTGTTCAGGAAATTTTTTAGCCTCCTCTTCAGTCAGATTGATTTTAGATATCTTAGCAAGATACTCTATTTCATCCTTTGATATCATAATATTCTCATCTTGTCATAGATATTTTATTTGTTAAGGTGATATTCTATCTATGTCTCTGGGAAACAACACAACATCCCTGATATTGTCAACGTTACACAGACTCATCATCAATCTTTCAAGCCCTAATCCAAACCCTGCATGAGGCGGCATACCGTAATCAAATACTTTTAAATGATAATCAAAGGCCTCAGTGCTTAATCCCTGTTTTTTCATTCTTTCCATGAGCTCGTGCTTCTCGTGAATTCTTGTGCTTCCTGACGATAATTCCAGATTTCCATACATTAAATCGAAGGATTCACATTCTTTGTCTATACTTTTTGGTTTCACATAGAAGGGCTTTATTGAAGTGGGCCAATCGATTATGAAGTAAAAATTCTTCATTTCATTATCATCGAGATTTCTTAACTTCTTTTGTGAAATGTCATCTCCCCATTCTATTGATTCTCCTGCCTTCTGCAATTTTTCTATTAGATCGGAATATCTATATCTTTGAAATGGAAAAGTTAATTCAGGGAGTTCAATTTTTAGATATTTGAGGTGTTGCCTATTCTTCTCCTTCACCTCTTTCCACAAAAAATTAATCATCCTCTCTAAAATTTCCATTATCTCACTATAGTCAGCATATGCTTTTTCGATATCTATAGATGTGGCCTCTGACAGATGTCTATTTGTACGCGAAGGTTCTGCTCTAAAAATGGGGCCTATCTCAAATACATTTTCAAATGCCATGGTCAGTTGTTCTTTATAAAGCTGAGGACTTTGCGTCAAGAAGGCTTCTCTATCATAATAAAAAATTGGAAAGAGGGTAGCACCACCCTCTGTTGCTGTAGCAATTATTTTAGGCGTATTAACTTCGATAAAACCTTCATTTCTGAGAAATTCCCTACATGAGTTCAAGACAGTGTATCTTATGCTAAAAATTGATTGAAGATAAGGTCTACGTAGATCTATTGCTCTTAGGTCTAATCTAGTATCAATACCAACTCCTTTCCTACTTTGAATAACGATAGGAGAGTTCTTATTAGTCAAAGAGAGAACTTTAAATTCAATTGGAATTATCTCTATTCCATTTGGTGCTTTTGGCTCTCTTCTGACTTTACCTTTTATTGCTATAGAAGCATGCTCTCTAATATCCGATATTTGAGATGTGAGTGATTTCGGGTATTCATTTTTCTTAATGATAACTTGAATATTACCAAATCTGTCGTTTATTGTGATGAATTTTATGTTACTATGTTCACGTATCGAAGAGATCCATCCGACAATTAATACCTCCCTTCCGTTCATGGATATATCAATATTTTTGGAGTAATGCGTTCTTTTCCAGGTAGTATCTGCTGAGCTATTCAAATTGACGAACCTTAACAATTTGAACTTAAATGGACAGGTTAATTTAACCTTTTAACACAGATATACAGCAAATAATACACCAAGATGTATTAAATCATAGAAAAAGAATCAACATAGCAACTAACCATTATCCGTAAGGAGAATAATGTGCCATTTGTAAATATATTAGGCGTTCAAAACTTGTTTACAACGTGCCCAACAAGGTTTTAGAGATAATGGAATATCCTTAAAGTCATCAAGCAGGTAAAAACCATTTGGGCTATGGGAAGGTCGGGACTTACAAAAGCATTAATAACATTGTCAAATAATTTGTCTGAAATGGAAAAGAAGTCACTATTATCACTTTTTTCTTCAAATCCAGATAAATATTACAAAGTTTCATTATTCGATGAAAAAGGGTTCAAAAGACAAAATTGCAAGTTATGTGGAAAATTCTTTTGGTCTATAAATTATAAAGAATCTTGTCCTGAACATGAAAACTATAGCTTTATAGGTGATCCACCCACCTCAAAAAGACTGGATTTTGTAGATACCTGGAAGGAATTAAGTAGTTTTTTTAGAAAAAATGATCACGATTTAATCCAAAGATATCCTGTTGTTTGTCGCTGGAGAGAGGATCTTTATTTCACTATTGCTTCAATCATAGACTTTCAAAGACTAATGAATGGAAAGATCGTATTTGAGATTCCAAAGAATCCACTCATAGTTCCTCAAATGTGTCTTCGATTTAATGATATTGAAAATGTTGGTCTTACTGGTAGACATTACACTAGTTTCTGCATGATAGGTCAGACCTGTAATGCAGACGCGCCAGGAGGATATTGGAAGGACAGGTGTATCGAACTAGACCACGCTCTCCTCAAGAATGTACTTGGAATTCAATCAGAAGAAATCACATTTGTTGAAGATGTATGGATGGGCGCTGGAGCTTTTGGTAATTCCTTGGAATATTACGTTAGAGGACTGGAGCTAGGAAATGCGGTATTCACTGAATTTGAGGGGGACCAAAGCAATTACCGTACACTTGATAGCAGGATTATAGACATGGGAGCAGGACTGGAACGTTTGTCCTGGATCACATTAGGCACCCCTACAAGTTACGATGCTACATTCGGACCGGTAATCAATAGACTAAAAAATATGATTGATATTGATATAGATTTGAATTCAGAATTATTATCGCAATATTTCAGGATATTTGCCGAGAAGTATTCGAAATATCAGAATGATATAAAACTTTTGAAAATAAATATATCAAAAGAACTGGGATTATCGTACGAAACCCTAGAAAAGACTATCTTACCGTATGAAACGCTATCAGTAGTAGCTGATCACACAAGAACTTTATTGTTTGCAATTTCTGATGGTTCTTTACCTTCAAATGTTGGAGGAGGTTACAATCTTAGAATCATTTTAAGAAGAACCCTTGCGCTACTTGCACGTTTTGGCTGGAATGTGAATTTAGAAGATATCATAGATTTGCACATTGAGCAGCTAAAATCAATGTATCCAGAATTAAATGAGCACAGCAATGATGTGAGAACAATAATACAAATTGAATCCGACAGGTATACTTCATCTAAGGAAAGAATGCATTCGATAGCAAAATCCATGTTAACTTCCAAGAAAAGCCCTAGTGTTGAATACTTGATCAGAATGTACGAATCCGATGGAATTACGCCTGATTTTTTACTTGAAAATGGAGTGATTGAGAATATACCGCCTGATTTTTATTTAAAATTAGCAGAGCTACACACTTCGCATGAACTAAAACGGGCCCCTGTTGTTGAAACCGTCACTGGACTCAACCCCACAAAATTATTGTATTATGAAGATGCGTCCATTAGAGAATTTGATGCGAGAATTCTCAAAATACTCAAAGGTAAATATTTGATTTTAGATAAAACCGCATTTTATCCCAGAGGAGGAGGACAAGAACCAGATTTTGGATATATCGAAGGGGTTAAAATTATAGACGTAATAAAACAAAATGACATAGTACTTCATAAGTTAGAGAACGCATCTAAAGTTTTTCTACCTGAGGATAAATTAGTCCATGGAATTGTAGATAACTCACGGAGGGTGGCTATAACTAAAAATCATAGCGCAACCCACATTTTGAATTCTGCTGCAAGGAACATTCTTGGATCATGGGTGTGGCAAAATTCTGCCTTTAAGGAAGAAAATTATGCGAGATTGGACATTACTCATCATTCTGCACTGACAAGGGAGGAAATTAGGCATATAGAAAATACCGCCAATGAAGTCGTTCAAAGAAATTTACCAATACTAATTAATGTATTTGAAAGATCCGATGCTGAGAATCAGTATTCATTCAGGATATATCAGGGAGGTGCAGTTCCATCAAACAATGTAAGAATAGTAAACATAGACGGATGGGATGTCGAAGCATGTGGTGGAACCCATGTAAATAAGACAGGAGAAATAGGTCTAATAAAAATCCTAAAATCTGAGAGGATTCAAGACGGGGTAGTAAGACTTGAATTTGTTGCTGGAACAAATGCAGTGAGGTACGTTCAATCACAGGATTCTCAATTGCTTCATATCGCCCAATCCCTTGGTTCTAGCAAAGAGAAAGTAGTCGAATCATTCAATAAGACAACGGGGGACAATGAATTAATGAAGAGAAAATTTAGAACACTAGTTAATAGATTTTCAGACAACATGGCTACAATCGTTTCTCAGAAAGCAATAACGTTAAGATCAGGATTGAAGTTCTACATTACCTACGATGATGAAATAGGTGATGATTACTATATTGCATTGGGAGAAAAAACTATAGATAACGATCCTTTTTTAGTGTACGTCGCACTTATTCAGAACCCAGAAAGGATAAAAGTCATAGTTTTTGTTGGTATTGAATCAAGGAAAATTATTAAAGCATCAAGAATTGCTAAAGAAATTTCGCTAAAACTTGGAGGAAAAGGTGGCGGAGGAACAGAGAAATTTGCTCAAGGCGGAGGAACAGACAAGAGTAAAGTCCAAGAATGCTTGAAAAATTTTGAGAATTTGTTGATAAGTATTTTAGATTCTAGTGAAAAAAATGACTGAAAATTCAGTTGAAAAAAGCCCAAACGCAGAACTCAGTTGGACAACAATTGAACAAAAGTGGAGAAAAAAGTGGTCTGAAAATAGAATATTTGAATCTGAAACCCAGTCACTTAAGAAAAAATTTTTTCTCACAGTAGCGTATCCTTATCCAAATTCTCCACAACACGTTGGCCATGGAAGAACATATACACTGGCTGATGCACATGCAAGATACAAACGAATGAAGGGTTATAATGTATTATTTCCAATGGGTTTCCACTACACTGGAACACCTATTGTGTCAATGTCACAAAGAATCAAGTCTAACGATAAGGAACTAATAGAAACTTTTCAGCAAATATACAAAATACCTGAAAAGATAATATCAAGTTTCCAAGAACCTAAAAAAATTGCCAGATTTTTCCATGAAGAAATCAAACAAGGAATGAAGGAAATGGGATATTCTATTGACTGGAGGAGAGAATTTACGACCATAGATAAGGCCTATTCAAAATTTATTTCATGGCAATTTAGAACCCTAAGGAAGAAAGGATTAATAGCACAGGGATCTCACCCAGTTGGATGGTGTCCCCAGGATCAAAATCCAGTCAGTCAGCATGATACAATAGGTGATATCGAACCAGAACTAATTGAATATGTGCTCGTGAAATTCAAATTTGAAGAACAATATGTTATCCCAACTGCGACATTAAGACCAGAGACTATCTTTGGGGTCACTAACTTATGGATAAATCCTCATATTAACTACGTAATTGCACTTGTAAACGATGAGAAATGGATTATAACTAAAGATGCGGCAAAAAAGCTAGAATTTTTAAACTTAAACGTGTCAATAATTTCAGAAATGCATGGCTCTAAGTTGATAGGAAAATATGTGTTTGATCAATTAAGGAAAGAATACTTGCCTATATTTCCTGCATGTTTTGTCGATCCCAATAATGGGACTGGAATTGTCATGTCGGTTCCGGCGCATTCACCTTACGATTACCAAGCTCTCGTTGATTTAAGAAAGGATGCTGAGAAATTGGGAAAATATAACGTGGCTGTTGACATTGTTCCCATAAGGGTAATACATTCTGATACGTTCTCCTCAAATGACTCTTCTCCCGCAGAATCTATAGTGAATAGTTATTCAATAAGGGATCAAAACGATCCGAAGCTTGGAGAAGCAACCAACGAGCTGTACTCCGACGAATTTCATAACGGTATTATTTTGCCTGAAGTAGAAGTTATCGGAAGTCTGAGTGTTTCGAAAGCGAGGGATACAATGAGGGAAGAAATAATCAATAAGGGAATTGGAACCAACATGTATGAATTAAAAACTGAGGTAATTTGTAGATGCGGTACTCCTTGTGTAGTTAAGTTACTAACAAACCAGTGGTTTATCAATTATGGTGATGAAAATTGGAAAAAATTGGCATATGAACTAATCGATAATATGGAAATTCTACCTGAAGAAATAAGACAGGAATTTACAAACGTTATTGATTGGTTGAAAGAAAGGGCATGTGCAAGAAAAAGTGGTCTAGGTACAAAACTTCCCTGGGATGATGAGTGGATAATTGAAAGCCTTGCAGATTCGGTTATCTATATGGCTTATTACCTGCTTTCAAACTATATTCGTAATAATAGCGATCCTCAAAACAGCGAAGATAAGGTATCAGCAGATGATTTGGGTGATAGTTTTTTTGACTATGTTCTTTTAGGGAAGAATGATAGTCATTTAGTTGCTAAAGAATCAAAAATTTCTGTACAATTATTGGAAAAAATCAGAAATGATTTTTTGTATTATTATCCAGTAGATTCGAGGCATTCGGGAAGGGACTTGGTACCAAATCACCTAGCTTTTTTTATATTTAATCATGCAGCAATTTTTACTAAAGATAAGTGGCCTAGGCAAATTGTCGTCAATGGCTCGGTACTGATGGAGGGCAAGAAAATGTCTAAATCACTTGGAAATATCATTCCTTTACGTCATGCAATAGAGGACTACGGTGCTGATTCAATCCGTCTTACAATGTTGGCATCAGCAGAGATACTACAAGATTCGGACTTTTCCTTTGATCTAGTAAAGGGGATTAGATCCAAATTGTTTGAAATTTATCGAAGTATAACTGTACACAAGGACATTTTTAATTTAATTCAAAGTAGGACAGAAAAAGATGAATTGGAAGACCTCTGGATTTCAAGCAGAATACAACACATTATTTCAGAAGCAACTTCTGCAGTTGAGAAATTAAGAATCAGAGAAGCATTACACAATATATTATACTTAATGGATAATGATCTCCAGTGGTATCAAAAAAGGAAACTTGCAAAGAACAAATCAATATCTAATATTTACCTTAAGCAATTCTTCGAAACAAGGATAAAATTATTATCACCATTTGCTCCTTTTTTCTGTGAGGAAGTCTGGGAAATAATGGGCAATCATTCCTTTATCAGTTTAGCGCGATGGCCCGAAGCTGACGACTCAAAGATTACACTGAAAACAGAAGACAATGAGAAACTCATTCAAGATACGATAATTGATATACATAAAATAACAAAGGTTACTAAAATGATTCCAAAAAAGATTGTGATTTATACGTCTTCAGCCATGAAGTATATATTATATAAAAAATTGTTAAACAGAATACAGAGTCACTCTACTGCTAACTTTGGAGTACTAATGAAAGAGTTTGTAAATGATACCGAAATCAAAGATTTTGTAAAGCAAAACCCTGAGTTGGTAAAGAAAATGATAGATGATATATTGTCAGAATCACTAGAGGTTAGACGCAGAAGAACGAAAATCGATTCTTTTAATGAATTGATACCACTACAAGACGCCAGATCTTTACTAATAAATGAAATTGGAAATGAGCAGCTCGAATTAAATATCTTTACTGAAGACAGCAGTGACAAATACGATCCGAAGCAAAAGTCAAAATTTGCGAGACCCTTTAAACCAGCTATATATATTGAATAAACTTTGGATCAATTACATGTAAATTTACTGCACGGATTGGTACCATAAGAATTCGTGCTACTAGTACTACCTGTGGCACCCATCGCCAACACTTCTTTTATCAAAACTTCAATTAACAGTAGCTTGTAAATTATTTATTGAATGCATATAACATTAAATTTAGAATCATCTCAGATATTTGGAGTTGGCGTCGGCCAATTATACTCTAGTTTGTTCAAACAGAGATCTGGCTAGTAAAACTATCTCACGATGTCTGATTGAAAAATTTGGATTCATGAATGATGCAAATCTTACTTTTTATTCAAATGATTATCCAAACATTGTTTTGCATATTTCCGAAAATAATTTGCTCCACCTGGATAATCTCGATGAAAAGTATCCTAGTGCATCATGTTTTATTTTCCTGTCTCAACACAGATCTGAAGCCAATATACCAGCATTAACATGCCATTCCACAGGAAATTATGGCAAAAATAATTTTGGCGGCAAAGAAAGGGAATTAGGAATATGTTATCCATGGCTTCAAAAGCAATACCTTATCGAATTAAACAATCAAAAGGATCGACTTCCCAACTATGATATTATTATAGAATCTACACATCATGGTCCGACATCGCTAAAGAAACCAATTCTGTTTATTGAAATAGGATCGACTGAAAAACAATGGAATGATGAAAATGCAGCAAGTGCGGTGTGCAAATCATTATTTAAAGTAATTGCAAGTAAATATGAGTTTTGTGAAAAGGTGGCCATAGCACTAGGAGGCAATCACTATCCTACAAAATTTAATAAGATGTTACTCCAATCAGAGATTGGATTAGGAGCAATTGCCACAAAACATGATTTGCCATATTTGGACAATTTTTTAGTAGAACAAATGATATCTCGAAACATTGAAAAGGTAAATTTTGCAGTGGTAGATTCTAAGGGATTGGGAAAAGAGAAATCTCGAATATTATCTGTACTCGACCAAGTTGGAATTGAAGTTATAAGAATTTAAAGCTATGAAAATATGGCCATAGTTATTTATTATTGTGTAACGTCACTAAATTATGGCTTGCATTAATAGTAAAAATCGCAGGAAAACAAGTACAGGTCATATTGATAGCCAGCAAGTCTACAATTTTGTTTCCAATATACCTCTCGGAAAAGTCGCAACTTATGGACAATTGGCATCATCGTTAGGTTATCCTCATGCTGCACGTGGAATTGGAAAAATTTTAAACAAGAATCCACGTCCAATCATAGTGCCTTGTCATAGGGTTGTCTGTTCAGACGGACATATTGGAGGCTATATGTACGGAAAGGAACGAAAAATCTCGCTGTTACTTGATGAAGGTATTCCTATAGTTAATGATTTCATAAAAGATTTTGAAAAATATAGAGTTTAGAGTTAAACTAATTACTTGTGCACCTTTGCTTGTTTGGCAAGTTCTCTGAGGTGTGATAGAGACCTGACGTTACCACCGTTAATTTTTTTATACAAATCCCAAAAAGTATCTCTATTTATTTCATTTCTGGCTTTTAATATTTTTAAATGACGTCTCATGGCTCTTGTGCGCTTTACATAAACTTCTTTCTTCCCTACTCTGGCAGTTTTCTTTCCTTTCTTTGATCCCGCGGAAGTACCATGTTTTCTTCTCGTCTTTAGTTTCTTTTCTGCTCTTGACCTAGATATCCCTCTTACCTTTACCGTCCATATGGTACCATTCTTAATCAAGGAACGCATATCCTCTCTTGTTATAGCATCAGCAATATCATCAAGCTTATCTGGTTCAAAACGTATTCTATTTACTCCTACGCCCAGTACCCTTGAGATCAGTTCTCTTTTTTTTCTTAAATTTACAACCATTATGATTTAACCCCTTTTTTTCCCCGACTATTTTCTTTTGCTTCTTTTTTGGGTTTTGGTTCTACCTTTGGTTCAGCTTCTTTTTTGGGTTTTGGTTCTACTTTTTCAGGCGACTTTTCTACTTCAATCTTACCGGGATTAAGGATCTTGATTTTTAGCTTTAAAGCTTCTGTAACTATATCTATTCTCTTTTTGGTGCCAACTCCATGAGCTATTCTAGCAGCATCTATCTTGGGATCAATCTTTATCAAATCCTTTGTATTAAAAACCAAAATATCATTATAACCTGACGGATGTAAGCCTCTAGCTTTTTTAGGTCCCTTATAACCAACTTTAACTAATTGCGGAACACCTGATACCTGTTTCCTCATCTTATTGTCTTTTCCCTTAGGTTTTCTCCAATTAGTGGCAAGTTTTTTATACCGCCAGCTCTCTTGTCTCACAAAATCTGGTCTTTTATCTGCTATCTTTTTCCTAAGTTGCAGGAGTTCCTTATTAATAACCATTGAACTATTGTCAAGACCCTATTTTTTAAATAAAAATGTTTCTAGATACACAAAATGACTATTCGCATTCGACATGGAGACAGCACATGCGGCAACTTCATTTTTAGACATGAGGTTAATGTCTTGAAACCAATTAAAAAAATAAGTTATCTCCTACGCTGAAAGAACATAGTTTACCTTTATCGAAATCTGATCCATTTCCGTGCAACAGAAGTTGCATTTCAGGCCTTATTTGCAAAGGTCAAAGATAACGAACTTTTCAAATCAACACTTGACAGGATTATTGAACTATGTTTATGAATCCGTATTTCCCTCTCATTGTTCTTAAGATTGACATATTATATTCAAAAATGCGCTTCGAATATTCTTGTAGAATTTCCATCATTGGTTCTGATGTCTGATATGTATAGAAGCCAGGGCAATCACCGGTTAATTGATATGAAGCATGTACAACTGGTGTCCCATTTTTAGATTCCATCCATGAAGAAAACGGATAGAGCCAACAAACACCTGGTTTATCAGGATGCAGTATGCAACTTCCACAATCATTCAAGAACCTGCAGGATAAAGGCTGCCCATCTTGATCTTCCGTCTCATTTTCCTTCCTCTTTAGTGAAATCATACTAATACTTGTAATTACATTATTCATAGTCGAAGTTTCATTCCAACTAGAGATAGTGGTTTCCTTTTTGATAAATTCAGATTCTGATGCATATCCCAATTTATTGGAAATTGATGAGATGTCGTCTTTAGTAAGTGGTAATCTTCCCTGCTTCTCGCAACAATTATGACAGTCTGGCCATAGGCATTTCCAAAGAACGAAAGTTTCATCTTTAGCCAGGTAAGGGATATGAAAAATTACACCATTTACAGTTATTTGAGAATCAGAAACATCATCGCGTTTTCCAAGATGAAGATCATATACTGGCTGTTCTATTTTCCACTTATTGGTCAAATTGTCCAAGGACTCTTTTACTTTTAATTCTTTCAAAACCAAATACAATTATCTCAGGACCCAAGTTTAAATGTGCCTAGGGAACAATTCTCATTTGAATCGTGAGATATGCCTAACTTTCAGAATACTAGTGTCCCAAAACAACAAACAAGTAATAAAGGCAAGCATGCCTCATCAACACAAAATAGGAGAATGGTGTGGGACTATATCATTTGGCCATTAATATTGGATGTGAACCGTTCGTATTTCACTTTAAAAGAGTATCACTCTGAAAGAGACAAGTTTTGTAGAAATAAGAGAATACAGTCGTCAAAGGTTGCAGGTGGTTTCGTCTCGCTACTGGTTAAGGGTATACTCGTAAGACAAAAAAGTATCTATTCTATACATTACAGACTCATTCCCTATATGAGAAAAAAGGCTAACTTAGAATATGGCCAAGCAATAAGAGAAGCAAGTACCAAACGCTGAAAATTTATTTCAAGTCTTAAATCTCGGCCCATAGTTCATGGCTTACTTCAGTGCTGGAAGATCCGTTATCTATATTTTATAGTCTGTAACTTTCCATTATCAGCTGTTACTATTATTTTTTTAAAATTTAGGTTGTCCTTATCTGGAGTAACGAATATTGCACTAAATGGTGCTATAGAATTGAAAACTTGCATTTTCTTATAATCATCATCGAACACTAGTGTTATATTATGAATTTCTTGCAGATTGTTATTATTTATCTTTATACTTATGGTGCTTAAAGTTTCACCTGTTTCGAATATCTCTACAGTTAGCCCGGCTCTTGGAATAAACACTAACAATACCACAATGGCCACAATTGCAAAGCCACAATAAATAGCATAACGAGCTATCCTTATCCAATCCCTTGTTTTCTTGTCTTTGCGATTAAATTGCCAATCATCATCCCATCCTCCCAATTCTTTCAACCATATATTCGACAAATTTATTATTAACATTTTATTGTCGTAACCGTAAATCAGTCTACCATTACTCAAAAGACAATCTATTTTTATGATGGTTGCTATTTGTTGAACTTTCTATACAACGCTATAATATTATCACAGTTCTTGCATTTGTATTCACCTTTTTCTATAAGTATGACTCCTTGTTCTAATTGCTCATTGGGAATCTCATATTTTATAATCGGAGAACCATCAAACTCCTTTGCACATAGATTACAATAATATTTCAAAAATCTGTCTTCACTCAATCTTCCGATGTTTGCCAAAAATATTTGTGGAATTCCCAGATTTGCCCTGATTTCTTCATCTTCTGTAATTTTTGCAAAAGCATACCCACCTGAACCTAACAATTTCTTTTCTTCTAAATCTTCATTTTCATTCATGAATCATGTAAGGATAGATCCATAATTTTAATAGTACATATACACTATGATTTGAATTATCCATATGTAATTAAGAGCAAAGTTAATCAAAATTAGGTGCCACCTAATCACAAATGCATTCACAATTTGATTCGGATCTTTTGACAGATAGGGTTGAGTTCAAGTTATATGCGGCCGAAAGACATTTGAAAAATCTAAAAGAAATTCAGTTAAATTATCCAAATATGGAAAATGACAACCCATCAGTCAAAGTCGAACTAGAAATAGACTGTTTTCTTATTCAAGCATTGGGAGCAGTGGATTGTCTTCTGATTCTAATTAACACCAGATTGGAATTAGGAATTGCGACAGGAAAAGTTGACCTGGCTACAGTTCAGAGCGCCTTAAACGCTAGAACTAAGAATATTGGCCTCCTAACTGAACTACATCAAGCTCTAGAACATAATAGATGGCTTTGGACGCTTGTAGAATTTAGGAATGAAACAATGCAAAGGCCTTCCAAGGAAGCGCAAGCTCTTGTGTTCGATGACAAGACGACGTCAACAACTTCAATAAATCAGGGCAAACCTATACGTAATTCCACTGCAATAGTAGACAAGAATTTGATAACATTTTTTCAACAGAGCATAAAGCGACTAAGAGAGTTAACTAATACTATTAGAATGAAAGAATCCCTCCTAAAGTAGATATTGATAAATAAAAAAGGTTTAACCCACGTATATTAAATTAGAATCTCTAAAGAATATGAAGGCTGGCAAGATATAACAAGGTATACCTGAGTATGTTGCAAGATAGAATCTTAAATAAGTAATAAGTTGACACACGAGGCACTTTTAATTGATGAAGCTTTTGGATAAATTAGATTTATAGCAAAATTTCTTAAATTATTTTATACTTTGTTGAGCACGGATGGGCAACCGCATCAAGACTGGTGGGCATGCCATAAAAAATCAACTCCTCCCACCAGTTGTATCTTAACATGTTTTTTAAAATATTATACTTGAATTTGGTGGGCCAAAACCTAAAGCCCTGATGGAAAGGATGTTATTGCTCATATGGTAGAAGCCTAATGCTCGACTTCCCACCGGGTCCAAAGAGCAAGTAATGTATTGTGAAACCAAAGATAAATAATTTTTCTAGATTTTGACATTACCATCACGGACCTCACGGTAAATTGAAGTCAATTTGGCTAATGTATAAGCTCCAGTTATTGTAAATAAGCTGTATTTATGATTTATCATAAACATTGTTTACTAGATCTTATATTCGCTGGTTACGTAATTAATATTGTTAGTGTTGGTGGAACAAAAACAAATTACCATTCGTGAAATGCGTGTACCGATGTACGGTAGTACCGAGGCTTTGCGACAATTATTAGGTAATGGGGCGTATATACGTAGAATTTCGCCTAAAGGTTATACAATAAGTAATGGAGTAGACTATTGCTATGTGGAATTAAGATCAAAGGATGGTACTGATTACTCAATTCAAGCATTTGGAAGAGAGGCTATAGAACTTTATAACGAGTCCACGAAACTACGATACTAAACAATTTAACTAATCACCGAGATGTCAGATTCGGTAATAATGTACGAAATTGTCGGTGAGACTTTTGTTATCTTGACAGGTATACTAATTACGATTAGGTACAAGTATCGTTCTCAAAGACAAACTAAAGTGTTCCTGACTGACAAATCGAATATTAATTGGATGACAAGAAAGTCCAAAACTACGTAATTATTTAGATACAACAGCATAACAAAGTATATCGGATCGGTGCCTATCCGGCGAGAATTCAATTTTTTTCTTCTTGATTTCTACGGATGGTCGTTTAGCTTAACGTATAGAGACGGAAACAATATTCTTTCCACTCTGACCATAATTTTTCTACTAATGTGCAATAATCGAAGAACATCCTTATCTGAAGATTAGACAGTTCAGACAATGAGTACAACAACAAGAGCAACTATGCATAGTATATAAAGATGACTGCATCAATAATGATTGGAATTAACTATTACCATTTTGCAGTTTACTGAGATATATTTATATAAATTTATACACTACATTTCGTTACTTTTATGAGGAAGGCTATTCATCAACCTACACTCTCCACTATTAGAATGGTCGAACAAAAGATTAAGAAAAAAAAATATTTCAGTTCTAAGCATCAGTTATTTCAAAGTCTTCATGGGAGTGTAATGTATCCTACAATTTCTATAATACTAGAGTATTTGGAAGAATCAGATAAGATTAACTTCAACAAAGAAGGTTCAATAGTTTGGATTTTCTCAGATTCTCAAAAGAAAAAGAAAGCATTGAAACGTTCAAAGGCTAAAAAACTAAAGCATTCAAGAACTCCCTCTCTTTAAGGGACATTCTACATTAAATGTTCATTAATTGAATTTAATTCTAATGACGATAGGGCAAATATTACATGACGAAATTACAGAAGCAAAGAAATGGCTAGATAGAGAAACTGATGACAGTATCTACAAAAGTGATCTTCAAAAAAGGATTGAACTAATAAACTGGACTTTAGAAAATATGAAAAACTGTAATATTCAAATTTGCGCACTTATAGAAACGAGGATGAATGAACTCATAGATGAAATAAACAAAAAAGATTCTATACTCAAAGCAGATCCTTTAGACAACCAAGTAAGAATTCTGGATTGGATTTTATATGTTGTGTGCAGTAATGAATAAGAAAATTACATTTGAATTGCTCAAATCACATACTTACAAAATTTGCGAAGTGGAATTATAAATGAGGAAATTTTTACCTTTTTCAGTTGATATTTATTCAATGTGGGAGATATTAATAATACAACTGATGGGTCTATTGGCGGTTGTCAATAGGATGACCAAGTCCTTTCATACCTTTACTCCCATCAGTTGCTGGTAAGAATTTCGGTTCTGGTGGGCAACCAATTACCAATCTACGATTCATTAATGCCCACCAATCTTTAACCTTTTTTGGTTTGATTCAGTTCTCAAAATTATAGAATACCAGTTAATTATTTATTATCTATTATCTATTATCTATTGTTGTACGTGCTTCCCTTAATGAAAACTTCTTTTACCTTAACAATGTTGTTGGCACTAGCCTTTAGTTTTTTAATCGCAAATGTTGCAACATCAAGACTTTCAGCTGAATCGGGCGTCGGAAAAGATGTATTCAAGATCGTGGTAAGTCTTTATGGCATTACAGATTCAACAAAAGATATCATAACAATAGCCAATGTCGGTGATCAGACAAAAGTTAAGTTACATCCTGCAGGAAATGCAACATCTGATAAGGTTTCTTACGTATTCTCATTTCCAGGTCTAACTGTAGAAGACGGAGAAAAGTACAACGTGTGCACCATGAGTACCGAAAATTTTAACTTAAAGTGTGAACACGGACAAAATTCCCCCTTTAGCAGACCCGAATTTGTGGACATAAACGTATCAGAGAAATCAAGCCAAAAGGTTTCTCAGACACCTAGCGAAAACGTATCAGAGAATTCTGGCGGAAAGAAAAAATAGAAACTTCCAGTATAACTGTTTTATACCCATCTTGAACTTTTTTATAATTTGTCCTCACAATGTATAACGCATCAACTCCGCACCAAAGAATTCAAAACTCTGGGTGCGTCTTTTCGTACTTACTTCCATTGGACCCACCAAAGTTCTAATAATCAAGTGAATAATGTTCTATTGATAAATTCGGATTTAATACATTAGATAAGAGTCTCTGGTTTTTTTCGTACTTGTTCTTTCACAATCCACTTATACATTGTTTAGTATCCTTTTGCGATAACAAACCTTGTACACAAAAAACGTGTTAATGCTTGTAGTACTGTCTGCAGGACTGTTGACAGCACTATCAGCAACAGCAATGTCACAGGCACAACCAGCATTTGCTGACAAAAAAAAGTGTGAAGACAATGGAAGCGACAATTGTAATGACCAAAACCAAAACATGAAACAGAAGAATGACTGTAAGATTGAGAATGAAAATAAGGACCATAGCGACGGCAATTCTAACGAAAATGAGCAAACTTGCTTGAGCCTCGGCGCAAATCCAGGAAATGACCTCAATAATGAGAATAATGGAGATCAAGTCTTCGGATTGACGGATTGACAAGTAGCAACAGGTAGCGAAGTGTCTCTACCTACAATACTTTTTTTATTTACTTACGAACGATATGATATTGAAGATAAGGTTAGACAGCGAAATTGAGGATTATGCAGGAAAAAAAGGTTAACCCACGTATATTAAATTAGAATTTCTAAAGAATGTGAAGGCTGGCAAGATATAACAAGGTATACCTGAGTAGGTTGCAAGATAGAATCTTAAATGAGCAATAAGTTGACACACCTATGGATAACAAGATTCAATTAGCACCTGTAGAGACAAATGACAAGAATGGATAATAATTGTTTTCTCAAAAGGTAACGTCATTTTGAAATTTCAGGAGTAGTTTGATTCATCCAGCAGTCAAAGCATACCTCCATGTCTAGTTGGTAAACTTCTTTTTCACTTTTGTTGCAAACTTGACATAAGTCTTCCATATGGAAAATTGGATACAATGGATATGATATATGATTGCCTTAACTAAGATCTTTTAGGTACTTGATCTACATTATCTATAGCTCAGGCTTAATTTGATGTTCCTATTGATAATACAAATAGTCACTTGTACCATATTAAATAAATATTCTCCTGTACATTGATGAATCAGAATTGAAATCAATAGTTCTGTTTGTAGCAACATCTCTAATACTGGTTATTGCGATGGTTGCAATTGCTCTTCCAAATACAGTTAAGGCAGATAAGCCTATTACTAAATATTGCATCGATGGTGGCCCTTTTTGTGGCGAGAAAAAAACCGACTGTAAAGCCCTACTAGTAAATACTACTGGGGACCACAAATGCCTTGAAGTGATAATAGGTTAAAGCAGAGCAAAATACACAACAACTTATAACACATTTTTTGATATCCATTTAGGAAAGCGTTAGACAAGCAAGATAGAAAAAAGTTTGATGAAATGCTATCTATTCCACGCTTCTATAATGTTGCGGGCACTACGGCTTGTAGACCTATTTTAATTCATCCAATTTTAATGTCAATTTTATTTGAACATTACAAGCAGTTAACAAAAATAGCAACTAAAAAAATTAAAATTAACTACCAAAAATTCTGAAAATTTTGAATAGTAGAACAGGCAAGATTACGAATTTTTGAACTGAAAATCTATATTTATCTAACCCATTTTAAAATATTACATAGTTTTTTCTTAAATCAAACTAACAGTCTGTATAATTGATGACGGATGAAATTATTAAAAAACTGGTGGGCCTGTATGGATGATTTCAACTTTAGAATAAGTCCACCACGATGAAACCGTTCCTTATCGTTGTCTGTGCATTATTTTCGTTAGCATGTTATAAAAAGGCTCTAGTACAAGTATGAAATTAAGAATCGCTAATCCTACTGCTCCGCTCAGGTTTGCGTCATAAATCTAATTTGCCTAAAATGCAATCATACCTAAAATATATTATGTTATAGACTGATGAATGGTTCATTAAGATAATAGTTGGCTTTCTGATTTGCATGTTCTTGATGTCCCAAAACCATCGAATCTATCATTTTTTCTACTTGTGATACAAAGAAAGGGTATTCTAATGCGTCTGAACTATAAACTATACTGTAAATATGATTACTATCTCTTATCAGTATCTCCATTGTTTTTAAGTCTAGTTGATCATCATGATGAGAATATTCCATTCTATAGACTGGGAATCCCAGAGATGTCTTACCGGATGACAATGAATGAAGTTGAAAACTATGAAGTTGGGATTTGTAAATTGTAAGTTCTTTTTGGGCAACATCTTGAAGTGTAAGGTCATAATAACTAGGGTCAATAGTCCGCACAATGACATTTTCCAACATTCCTGATTTATCCTGTGGATAAGAAAGAAACCCCACGATCATACTGCCTTTTCCCATTTGAAACACCTGCCATTGTGCAGGATACAGAATCTCCATACCATAGACTGGATTTATGTATGCTTTCAAATTTGACCGACTATGCAATGAATTATTATTTTGTGGACTAAGCAATCCAATTACTACAAAAGTTAGAATTGAAGTTGTTACTATGACAACTACCACCATTGTAATTCCCTTTAGCATACTGGTGTCACGTCACCCATAATTTTAGTTTATAATCCGCGATAGTAGGTCATAGATAGACTCTGTATCTTTCTATTTCTAAACATTATTTTGTTGTCAGTATGATTCACAGTCTCTATTGTGTTGGACTACCTTTAGGCTTGATTTGTCCTCTAATCTCTCCGTCTGGATGATCCTTTGTTTTAATATTAACATATGTCTCATTTGTGCCCATTGCAGATTGCAGAGCGGTTAGAGCTTTTCCTTTCATGGAACCTTCAAAGTCAGAAGCAGTAAAGCTTCCTTCAATCGCGACTCCTCCTGGGATGTTAGTCTTCTTACCTGTTTTTAACAAATCAACAATTGGGTCACCATTTTCTCCCTTCTTTCCTGCGAGTATCTGAGCGCCTGAAAGGTCTGTTATTCCAGTTATATTGATCTTAGTACTTATTGCGTTATCCTTTAGTTTGAATGTGGCTATACCTTCTGCTGTTGAGTTGAGGGGTGGGACTTCATTATTTGAATCTAGCTTTGCCCTAAATTTACTTTGTGAATTCTGTGCAAAAGTAAAACTAGAGTATGTAGTTGAAACGAGTAGTAACGATAACAGTGCGCTGGCTATTATGAGCAAGTGAAATGTTTTGTTAGGTTGCATGAAAGAACAAAGAATTAGTCGCATATAAAGGTTAATTGACTATTAGATAAGTGTACCAATCGCCTTATATAAAATCAAAATAATATAAAAATAGATGAAATCCTAGGTTAGATTTCATTGAATGGACAAGAAACAACCCACCAATTGCAAAATTTCTCCTGGGTAGAGGAATTATTGCTTTTGGAAGAGTTACTGGTACCGCATACCGTTCCTGTATATGGCATTCATAGTGAAACTGTTTGAAAAAAATATAACGATATCGCGATTATAGTGTGAACCAGTGACATAAAAATGGTAAAGTGTATTTTTACAAATTTATGGAAAATGAAGATACCATCAATTTTTAGGTAATCATTTAGATAGTCGTACCATAAGGTTTTAACATGATTTTTGTGCAAATGAGTATAGATCAAGGCCTTATTCCCTCTTTAGGCCCCGCTCTCCTAAGG